>NZ_JBHSEW010000007.1:0-205387 GCF_042654765.1 Comamonas nitrativorans
ATGAAACCGGCATGGTTGACGATGTTCTTGGCGTTGAACATGAGTACGTATTGCAGCGCCACAGTACCGATCAGGCTGATGAGCGAGCCGGCAAAAATAAACTCCAGCATGGCTGCGCCGCGCTGGGCCCGCCCAGCACCTGCCCATGATTTTTTATGTATCAACTTGCGTCTCATGAAAGAGAAGAGAAAAAAATCCCAAAAAAACAAGATAGATAGCACCCACTCTTGTCAAGATGCTTCTTTTTTAATAGTCACCTCGTTTTTTGTTTGTCGTAATCTACTAGGAAGAAAGTTTTTTCAAAAGATATTTGTAAGTTTTTGCGACTTACACGAACCTTGCAATTACAAAGAAAAGCCGCATAAAAATCCAAAAAGGCAACGTTTAAAATATCAAATTGTTACAATTTAATTTTCTGAAGATATTGCAAGATGGTACATTTCGCAACCTTCACAGAGCGGAGGGGCTCTTGGTGTGGAAACTCTGCTTCTTATCCTGGTGAAGCATATGTCAATGGAGTGTTTTCATGTTGGATCTAAAAAAACAGCGTGGTCAAGGCATGACCGAGTACATCATCATCGTGGCATTGATTGCTGTTGCAGCGATCGCGGTTTACCAATTTTTTGGTGAAACCATCCGCAATCAAACCGCAGGGATTGCCAGTGAGGTAGCGGGGCAATCAGCCTCCGAATCGATCAAGAATGCCAAGACTGCCTCCGATGGTGCCAAGACCGAGGCGAATAAAACCAAAGGGCTGGACGCCTACAACAATAAATAATTATTTTGCATCCTCGTGCAAGGGAAGAGTATGCAAAGGCGGTCTTCCATGGGCCGCCAAAGCGGTCAGGCGTTGCTATACGGTATTTTCATGCTGGTGGCAGGTCTGGCGGCTTTGTTCTTCATGTTCAATGTCGGGCAATTGACCCGTGAGAAAACCAAGCTGGTTACTACTGCGGATGCAGTGGCATACAGCGCTGGGTTGATGCATGCCCGCGCGTTGAATTACAGCGCTTACAACAATCGTGCCTTGCTGGCAAACGAGGTACTCGTCTCGCAGATGGTTAGCATGTCCTCCTGGGCACAGTACGTGGAAAACTGGAGCAGTAACTTGCCGCGCGTTCATCCAGAATGCCGGGGTATTGCTCAGGTTGAGAATGGCAATTACTGGTCTGCGTTCTTTTCCATGCTTTCTGCGATGAGAAAGTTCGGGCCTGAGTATGCCGTGGCGTGCGGTCTGATGGAGTCGCAACATATCCGCCCCCATATACCGAATTTCAGCGACCTTGTGCAAAATGCGACAACCGCAGCGGTGGCAGCGGCAGAGGTACAGAAATCGGTCATCAAAACTGCCCAGCAAATATTGCACACCGGTTTTGTTGCCGAACGCCACCGCATCATGCAAAGCGTGGCAGATGCCAATTACGCAGGCGATGGCCATGTAACCGTTGATTTAACGGCAGGCACGGATGATTGGCTGTATGGGCCAGGGGGCGCCTTTACCAAGCGGTATGACGGCAGCGAACGCACACGCTTCAAAGACGTAACGCTGGAGGGCGCATATACCGATGCTTTTGTGAAAGAACGCAGGTGGCGCTCTACTGCCGTCATTCCACAACTGGGCCGGTGCTTCGGAAAATTCAATTACGTGGATCGCGCCGGAGGAACCGCACTACTGGGGCTGGACGAGTGGCACGCGGTGGATACGCAGTCTTACCACCGGTATCGCGCACGCCGTTTCATTGGCTGCCGAAAAGGGGAAACGCCCACCGGCATGGCCCAGCAAGAGGCATCTGTGACGAATCAAGCCCCTGCGGGCACCTACGGCGGCTCTTCCTCCCGCAACCCTTCGGCGCATCGGTATGCCTTGCAAACGAATTCTCCCGATATGCGCTACAGCGGCCTGCCCGGCTACTACGACCTGAACGCCAGCTGGCTGACGGGCAGCAACAGCAACAAGGAGCCGGTGCTGCGCCATTCGGTACGCCTGACACGGGCCGCGAATCAATTGCGAACGACAGATGGCAGTACCGGCCAGATTCAAACCCGGGGAGATTCGCGCATTGCGGCGTATGAAACCACCTTGGCCGATGGTGTGATGGCGGCGGTTTCGGGCACCGAAGTGTTCTTCGAGCGCCCGCCAGACCATGGCGACAACCGTTGGGGAGCCAAGCGTAGCCGCCCCGTGGAGTTGGGCAGTCTTTTCAATCCCTATTGGCAAACCCGTTTGGTGGAAGGCGATGTGGCCAGCCAATGGCTGCGCCAAGGGGTGGCAAGGCCATGATTGGCAATAGAAATAACAGGCGAGGCGAAGATGAAAAATAACAAATCCATATCAATACAGCTGTTTTGGTGGACGGCAGTTTTTCTGATGCTGTTCAGTGGGACAGCGGCCAACGCCGGAGAGGGACGCGTAAAGAAATTGCCATCCCATACAGAACGCGATGGCAAGATTCTGGGCCACCATGTCCGTTTGGAAGGCTATGCCAGCGATCAATCCACATGGGCAGAGATACGCTCGCAGAAAAATATCTGCGATATTTTAAAAAAGCCTGTGAATTTGCCTCCGCCGGACACCAAATTAAAATCCGTTGCCTACGATATCTATTACACAGAAAATCTTAAAATCATTTATCGCTGGGATGGAATAATATATATCTCCGATGACTGTCAATTGATAAACGACAAGCCGAGCAATATTCAAATGAGCATTGGATATGCTGGTGTTGGCGTGTGCATTGTTTATACCCAGAAAAAGACTGCTGAAGGGCACTGCCAGGAATACTATCCGCAGGCATTATTGGGAGAGTTCGGCGACGCTTATATGATGCCTTCACGCACTTTGGAAAAATACAAGGTCGGCAACGACGGGAATTGCAGAAAAATTATTTTCGAAAAAATTTATAACAACGGAGATACCATCAATGCCCTCACAGGAAGCCATGTGTGCATTCTTCCGCGCAAGGAAAAATGGAGGACACTGGAATTCTATGGTTCGGAACACCAAGGGATATTATTGGAAAAAGTGGACAAAACCTTCAAAGAAAACGGACTGCATGTCAAAGCAACCGTAGTGGAAGAGGATATTTATATCGACAAAAAAATACTCTTCCCCCATCTTTACACTCCCGGGTTCACGATTGAAGAAGCGAGTGAAGACATTCTGGATGACTGAATTTTCCATCTATAGCAATGAAATACCAACAGAAAGGCCAGTCACTCGTTGAATTTATCGTGGTCGCAATCGCACTGATGCCACTGCTTTTGCTGATTCCAATGATCGCCAAATACCAGGACATCAGCCACGCAGTGCAGGTCGGCAGCCGTTACGCTGCATTTGACGCCACGGTCAATAATGACCAGACCACAGCAGGATTCAAACCCGCCGACGATCTGGCCATCGAAGTGCGTCGGCGGTTTTTCAGCAACCCTGACGCACCGATCAAAACCAAGGATGCTGCGGGTGATTTCAAGGCACATCAAAACCTGTTCTGGCGTGATCCTGCCGACAAGCCGCTGATTCAGAAAATAGACGATATCGCCGTGCGCGTGGGGCCGAGCCAGGATGTCGATACAGACCGGATATTTTTGAGAGCAGGCGCTTTCAAACTGAACGACCCGCCTTTGTATGAGGGGGCCGTGCAGGTACCGTTGGTGAATCTGCCCTCAGGCATTCGCAGTTATGAACCGTTCGATGCGCTGGACCTGCGGATTGGCCGCAAAACGGTGGTGATGATCGGCAACTGGACAGGGCATTCTCCCAGCGATGTCAATCAGAGAGTGCGGGCCAGCCAGGATTTGACCAAGGCATTGAACGCCACCAGTTCGGTCATGAGCCTGCCGTTTGCATTGCTGGAGCTGGGCCATGTCAGCCCGCCGGAAGTCGGCAAGCTGGAGCGCTGGGAAGACCTGGTGCCCGCCGATCGCCTCCGCGCCCGCAAGTAGGCCAGCCGCATGCACGGGATTTTTCAGAGAACAAGTGTTGCAGTGTTGATCGGGCTGGCTGCGTGCCTGCCGATCGCACAAGCTGCGTCCGATACCTGGCCGATGGATGCTGCCTGCCCCGCCTGCGGTCGAGCAGTTTCAGGTCGGCAACCAGATGGTTCTGCACGGCATGCCGGTACGCATCACCGGCTATATCGCCCAGGGCAATGTGCAGACGCTGCGGGATTGGTATCGGGGCCATGTGCAGGGGCCGTTGGTCGAAAACCAGGTCGGGCGCAAGCTGGTTCTGGGACAGCGCCAGGGCGCTTATTTCCTGACGGTAGAGCTGGAAGCGATGGTAGGCACGACCTCTGCCGACTACACCAAGGTGCTGGTGGCAACGATGCAGACCGGCCAGTCCGTCCACGAAAACAGGCAGCCCGCACTGCTGCGGGATTGGTTAAGCCGGTTGCCGCCACAGACCCAGCTCGTCAGTGAACTGAGTGACCGCGACCCCGGCAAGGATGCACTGCACCTGACGGCAATGAACCGTTATGGCGTGGACTACAACGAGGCACATGTAACGCGCGAACTGGAACGCCAGGGCTTGCGCCTGCAAGCGCGACATGAGGCCAGCAATGGGACGGAACGCAGCCTGCTGTTCAGCGGCAAGAGCCAGGAAGCAGCCCTGGTGCTGCTGCGGCTGGAGGACGGCCGCAGCAGCATCGTCCTGAACCTGATTGCTTATTCATCGAGGGAGTAGGAACGTGTTCATGGGCATGTCGAGATCGCCGGAAAAAGGCAAGAGATTCCAGGCCGGGCAGCGCGGCGGCATTTCTGTGGAGTACGTGGTGGTTTGCGCCGTCCTGGCCCTGACCTTGGGGATAGGCATGGCCTCTGACGACAGCGTGTTGCGCCAGTTGCTGATGGCAATGCGCCTGTCGTTCTCGAAGCTGGCGTACGCCTTTTCCCTTCCCTGATGCACCGGATGGTGATGTTCACGGCCCTCTGGCTTTTGCCGGGGTCGGGACTGGTTTTGCCTGTTTAGGCGTCTCGGGGCGCATGCATGGTGCATGGCGCCTCGTATCTCTGGAGATGTTGAATGAAATTGCCCTCAGCAAGGTCGTTAAAACCTTCTAAAACTGTTGGCGTGCTGCTGGTTGCCATTACTTTTGGCTTGCTGGCCGCGTTTGTAGCAAGTAGCTATCTATCCAGTCGCCTGCAGGAAATCGAGTCCCGCTCCCGGGGCGAAATGGTCAGCGTAGTGGTTGCCAAGAAGGATTTGCAGGCAGGTGTTTTGCTCACGGCAGAAACCTTGGCGGTACGTGAAGTACCCGGGGATTACGCGCACAGCCTGGCCATCAGCCCGGATCAGTTCGCATCCATAGAGGGGCAGGAACTGGCCTTTCATATGAAGGGAGGTGAGTTGCTGCTGTGGCCCATGCTGGAAGGGCGCAAAGTACCCACCTTCTCCGTCAGGGTCGCGCCTGGGCGACGCGCCATTACGGTCGCCGTCGATGAGATCAACTCCATTTCCGGCCTGCTGGAGCCGGGCGATCTGATCGATCTGCTGGTGACATTCCAGCAAGAGAGGCAGAAAGTAACAGCCCCCTTGCTGCAAGGCGTGCGCGTGTTGGCAACAGGACAACGCGCAGTGGATGAATCACGCAATGGCGAGACGCGCATCTATTCCACGGTGACGCTGGATACCGACTGGAAACAGGCACAGAACGTGGTGATTGCCCGGGAAGAAGGGCGGCTGACCGCATTGCTGCGCAATCCAGAGGACACACAGCCGTTGCCGGAGCCGCTGGTCGATCTGGCCGCCCTGATCGACCAGCGCAGGCGCGGGGATGTGCTGGCGCCCGGCGTGCGGGAAGTGCCCGTGTTGTACGGCGGCAGCAACAGCAGCATTCCTGCAGAAGCGCTGCGGCTGGGGGCCTATGTGCCGCCTGCTTCCGCAGATCGGCAGGCCGCAGCAGCGCAGGCCGGCGCGGCTGTCTCGGCCCTGATAAATGCTGCCCGGCCCCCTTCCGCAGCCGATGGCGCGAATGCCCTGGCAGAGGACGGCGGGCCGGATGTCCGCACTGTCGTGACCTCGGTCAGCGCCGCAGGCAGGCCGTAATTTCTTTTCAGCTTCATCCATTCACACCATGCAATCCACGACTTCTTCGAACCTACCGCCCCGCCTGCCGCGCCTGCGCCGGATTCCGGCGGCCTGCTGCGCCTTGCTGGTGCTGGCTGGCAGCAGTACCGCACTCATGCCTGCAATGGCCCAGGACACTGCACCCATCAACGGCTACGCCGAACACCTGAAGCCCCGCAGCAACACCAAATCCAACCGCAAGGCACAAATCGCAGGCCCTGGCGCACGCCCTTACGAACCCGTGCAACGCCCCAGCGACGAAGGGCAGATTCCCGAGATCGAGATGTTCGTCGGCGAATCGCGGGTATTTCCGGCCCCTGGCGTGGCCCGGATCGCCGTGGGCAACGGCAGCATCCTGACCGCCGCAGCGCTGGACGAGAAAGAAGTCATCCTGTTTGCCAACGGCATGGGCACCAGCAGCCTGTTCATCTGGAACGCCGATGGCCGCTACCAGCGCGTGAAAATCAACATCGTGCCCGGCGACACCAGCCGCATCGCACGGGAGATCGCCGCATTTCTGACCAGCATCCCCAAGGCACGGGCGTCCATCATCGGCGACAAGGTGATCGTCGAGGGCGAAGGCCTGAGCATGGCCGACCTGGCCCGTATCGACATGCTGGCCCAGCGCTACCCGCAGATCGTGAACTTCACCAGCACGCTGGGGGTGGAAAAGATGGTCATGCTGGACGTGAAGGTCGTCGAGTTTCCCACCTCGGCCCTGCGGGAACTGGGCCTGTCCTGGCGTGCTACCGGTGGCGTGGCCGTCGGGGGCATCTGGTCGCCCATCCGGCGTGGCCGGGGTGACGGATTCCAGATCGGCGTACAGACCGGCTCCGAAAACACCCCGCCCATGATCGTGTCCGATGGCAGCACACTGACCCTGCCCAAAGCGCTGCATATCGGTTCGCTGCTGAACCTGGGCCTCAATGCCACGCTCAATGCCCTGGCCCAGGAGGGCAAAACCACCATCCTGGCAGAACCGCAGCTGTCGGCACGCAACGGGGCAAGCGCCAGCTTCCTTGCCGGGGGCGAGATTCCTTACTCGGTACGCACCAACGAAGGGCCGTCCATTGAATTCAAGCAATACGGCGTCAGGCTGGACATCCTGCCGCGCGTGGACAACACCGGCAACGTCCATGCACAGATTGCCGCCGAGGTCAGCAGCATCGACCCATCGATCTCCACCGAGTTCGGGCCGGGCCTGCTCAGTCGCAAAACGAATACCGAATTCAACGTCCGCCAGGGCGAAACCATTGTCCTGAGCGGATTGATCCAGCGCGAAACATCGGTCAATACCGACCGGGTTCCGGGCCTGAGCAACATCCCCATCCTGGGCGCCCTGTTCCGCTCCAAAAGCTTCCAGAACAAAGAGACGGAACTGGTCATCTTCGTCACGCCCACCGTGGTGGACGCCCAGTCGCCCGGAATCGTCGATCGCATCGAACGCACCACCGAACGCCTGCAGGAGCGGCTTGGCGCAGCGCCCTACCTGAGCAACCCCTTGCAGCCAGGGGTGGATATGGCCCGCCCGGACATTTCCCCTGCCGCCGCAACACCCCCCGACGAGGCACCAGAACACACGACAAATGAAACGGCAGCTGCACCCCCGCCCCCGCTGGTGGCCGCCACCCCCTTCGACGCCAACAAGGGCAGCACCTTCCGGGTCTTGCAGGACGGCCTGGCGCTGCGTGCCCGCCCCGACCTGAAAGGGCGCAGCCTGCTGCTGCTCGACCGGGGTGCGGTAGTCACCCTGCGTGCCCAGCCGACGCATGAAACCGTCTCCCGGGACTGGCTGCCCGTGCAGACCGGCACCATGCAGGGCTGGGTGCAGCGCACCTGGGTCACGCCTGTGCGCCTGGAACTGGAACCTGTGTCCACCCAGCCCCTGCCTGCGGCACAGCCCGTGCCATTGGCCGCAGGCACGGCGCTGACGCTCGATGGCCTGCCCACGGCTGGCAGCTACCGGGTACTGGCGCGAATGCTGCCCCTGATGCTGACCCCTGACCGCAACGCGCCGGTGCAAACCTTCATTCCCGAAGACCAGATCGTGGACGCCCTGGCCGTACTGGAGCGCGGCGCGTGGACTGCCGTGCAGTACCAGGGCCAGCGCGGCTGGGTGGCCTCGCCCTGGCTGCAACCGGTGCAACTGCTGCCGCAGGCAGAACACACGCCATCCACTCACGAATAACCCCGCCCCGGCACGCCATGTCACACATCCAAGTACAGATTCATAAGCCCAACGGGGAGGTCGAGCGCCTTCTCGCCCCCGGGGAAGCCATCATTGGCCGCGCAGGCCAGGCTGAAATCCGCCTGGAAAGCTGGCGCGTTGCCAAGGAACATGCGCGGCTGTTCCTCACCCCGGCGGGCATTCTTCTGGAAGACCTGGGCGCCTTTGGCGGCGTCCTGGTCAACGGAGAGCGCATCGACCTGCAATACGGCCCCGTCAAGGCCGGCGACGATATCGGCATTGGCCCTTTTCGGCTGCGGGTGCGGCTTGACGCACAGGCCAAGGACGCAGCACAGGCCGAAGATCATCCCCACGGCCAACATGCCGGGCCAGACCAGCCGCCAGAGCGTCAGCGCTCCCGCACGGCGGCAGCACGGCACGCACAGGCAGAGGCCATCCGCGAAGACGCACACCGCGCAGCCTTGCGTGCCCAGGCAGCCACCCCGCCCCCGCCGCAGGGGCCGACACCCCAGCCTGCAAATCAGTTGGTGGTTTTACCCAACCAGCACCAGCGACAACTGGAGTTCGAGTGGCGAAAAAAAGTCCACGCCAAGTTGCTGGACACCATGGACCTGCGCCGCCATGACATCTCCAGCATGAGCGATGAACTGCTGCGCAAGGAAACCAGCGCCCTGATCGAAGAAATCATCGCCGAGCTGGAAGCACAGATACCGCCCGAAATCAACCGTCCGCAACTGCTGCGCCAGGTGCTGGCGGAAGCCATCGGCCTGGGGCCGCTGGAAGACCTGCTGGACGACGACGGCGTCAGTGAAATCATGGTCAACCGCTTCGATGAAATCTACATCGAACGCGCTGGCCGACTGGTCAAGCACCCCATGACGTTCACCAGCGACCGGGCTGTCCTCAGCGTCATCGAGCGCATCGTCACCCCGCTGGGGCGGCGCATCGACGAATCCTCCCCGATGGTGGATGCCCGGCTCAAAGACGGCTCGCGCGTCAATGCCATCATCCCGCCCCTGGCCCTCAAAGGCCCGTGCCTGACCATCCGCAAATTCGCCAAACGCAAGCTACAGGCCCAGGACTTGGTGCGCATGGGCTCCATCAGCGCCGCCATGGCCGCGTTTCTGGAAATTTGCGTGGTCGCGCGTAAAAACGTCATCGTCTCCGGCGGCACCGGATCGGGCAAAACCACGCTGCTGAACATCCTCTCCAACTTCATCCCCGGGCACGAACGCATCATCACCATCGAAGATGCCGCCGAGCTACAGCTCAACCACGAACACCTCATCAGCCTGGAAAGCCGCCCCAGCAACCTCGAAGGGCGCGGCGCCGTGCATATCCGCGATCTGGTACGCAACACCCTGCGGATGCGGCCTGACCGCATCGTGGTCGGCGAATGCCGCGGTGCCGAGGCGCTGGACATGCTGCAAGCCATGAACACCGGGCACGAAGGCTCGCTCACCACCTTGCACGCCAATACCCCGCGCGATGCACTGGCACGCCTGGAAACCATGGTGCTGATGGCCGGTATGGACCTGCCGCTGCAAGCCATCCGCGAACAGATCAGCAGCGCTGTGGACATCATCGTCCAGCAAACCCGCTTTGCCTGCGGCACCCGGATGGTCACCAGCGTCACCGAAGTCACTGGCATGGAGAGCGGAAAAATCCAGATGCAGGAAATCCTGCGCTTTCACCAGCAAGGCTACGGCGCCGACCACAAGGTACGCGGCTGCTTCACCGGCTGCGACACCGTGCCCAGCTTCTATGAGGAGCTACGCGCCATTGGCCATGCCCAGGACCTGAGCATTTTTCAGCCCGCTCCTGAACTGGGCAGCATGGACGACAACGCCAGCGATGCACTCTGACTTACTATCATAAATATAGCTTCTATCGCTTATATACATTGTTTTTTAGATATAAAACAATATAAATTCCATTATTTACAAGCGCTAATAGCTTCTTTATTAATAGCAAGATATTTGCCTCATGCCTTCCCTCCACCGCTTCCTGCGCCGCCTGCTGCTTCTGACGCTTCTGACCGCGTTGCTCACCCTGCCTGCCCTGGGGCAAATCCCGGGCCTACCCGACCTGGGCAGCGGCAGCGGCACCTGCGACCCCAGCCGCTCCAGTTGCGCCCCCACGCAGCCGCCCATCTTTGGGGACATCGGCGGTGGCGGTGGCGGCGGCGCTGGTGGCAGCTGCAAGCCCAACGCAGGCGGCAATCCTTGTGATAGCTCTGGCCCGGCCAGCCAAGGCAGCACCGGCGGGCCCAATCTGGGTGCTGGCAACCCCATCAACGTCACCAACGGCAACAAATACCAGATGGAAGTGGACATGCCCGCCCTGCCCGGCGAACTGGGCTTGGAGCTGGTGCGCCACTACAACAGCGCCCATGCACGGGTTTTAGGTGCTTTGGGTGCAGGCTGGCGTTTGAGCTATGAGACCGAGCTGTACGAAGTGGGCAACACCGTGCAGGTGCTGCAAGCGGACGGCAGCCGCATCATCTTTGCTATTGACCCGGCCAACCCCAGCCACTGCGCCAGTGGCGACCCCACCCAGGGGCATATCGCCATCGATGAGCGGCGCAGTGCCAACGGCCAGCAGCGCAAGCGCTACACCTGGCACTGGAGCCACGGCCCCCATGCCGGGCGCAGCCTGCACTTCAACGCCCAGGGCAAGCTCGAACGCATCAGCGCTGCCAGCGGTGCCACCCTCACCTTGCAGCGCAGCCCCAACGGCCAACTGGCGCAAGTGACCGACCCGCAAGGGCGCAGCCTCATCTTCAGCTACCCCGACAAAGCCACCATTGCCCAGGCCCGGACCAGCGAACAGCCCGCCCTCTTTGCCGGTGTGCAGGCCATCACCACCCCGCTGGGGCGCTTCACCTACCAGCACGGCACGCAAAAGAGCGATGCGGCCAACCTGCTGGGCGTCACCAGTCCTGACCAAACCCAACGTCACTACCACTACGAAGACAAGCGCTGGCCCTACCGCTTAAGCGGCATCAGCATGGAAGGCACAGACAGCAGCGGCCAGCGCACCAAAGAGCGCCTGTCCACCTACCGCTACGACGAACGGGGCCGGGCCATCCTCAGCACCAAAGGAGCGCCCCCAGAGGGCACCCCCGGCCAGGAACAAGTCACCCTGCAATACCTGGCCCCCACCCTGCCCGCCCAAGAAGGGCGCACCCTGCTGACCAACAGCCTGGGCCAGCACACTCTGTACCGCCAGCGCATCATTGCCGGGCAATACCGGCTGACAGAAGCACGGGGTGCAGGCTGCGCCCAATGCGGGCCGGTGAACATCCGCTACCACTACGACAGCCAGGGGCGCCTTACCGCCCAGGAGCAACTCCAGCCCACCACCATCGAAGAGAACCAAGAACCCCCGCCCGCCAAAACACTGCACACCAGCCGCATCGGGCAAGCCCAGGAGCAGGTCTATTACGAAGACCGGCGCTGGCCCGACAAACCCACGCGCATCACCCGCCCCAGCGTCGTTCAAGGGCAGCAACAACAACTCACCCTGCGCTACAACGCTGCCGGGCAGATCACGCAGCTGACGCAGCAGGGCTTCAGCCCCATCAACGACGAAGGCCAGCAGCAGCCCACGGCCATCGAGCGCACCACCCGCTACCGGTATGCAGAAATCAACGGGCGCAGCCTGCTGGTGCAGGTGGACGGGCCGCTGGCATCCAGCAGCACGCGCATTCAGTGGGATGCACGCGGCGACTACATGGTGCAGATCACCAGCCCCGGCGGCTACCAGCACCACCTGCAACACGACCGCGCAGGGCGCTTGACCCAGGTACGCAACGATGCAGGCTTTGCCACCCACTGGGCCTATGACAGCCAAAGCCGCATCACCCATCTGGTCAGCACCGGCCCTGGTGGGCAACCGCCCCAGGTGCGCACCTACCGCTACAACGCCCTGGGCCAGATGGTGGAAAGCGGCAGCGGCCAGCCTGCCGACCAGCCGCCCCCACCGGCCCTGGCCGAACTGCTCCAGAACGCCCCGGCCTACACCCCCGCCCTGGCCCGGCAATTCGACAGCACAGGCCGCCTTATCTGGCAAGCCAGCGCCCTGGGCCTGCTGCACACCCGCAGCTACGACAGCGAAAGCCGCCCCACCGCCAGCGGCCAGCACAGCAACCGCATCGCCCGCACCGAAGCCTGGCGCTACAACGACCACGGCCAGATCACCCACTGGAGCGACAACGCCGGGCGCTTTGCCCACATCGACTACGACAGCCAGGGCCGCCCCCTGACCTACCACGACTCCACCGGCAGAAGCATCCAACTGCCCGGCAACAGCAAACCCCGTCCAGCAGCAGCTCCCGGGGTACCCGCCGCCCAAACCGCCAGCCCCACCCGCTGGCAGGACGACTTTGGCCGCACCGTCCTGACTGCCGACGGCCAACATGGCCGCCACACCCTGGCCTGGGACGCCGCCGACCGCCTCATCGCCATGCACGACGCCCAGGGCAACCACGCCCGCTACGCCTACGACAGCGCCGGGCGCATTACCGAGCAGCACATCCACAGCGCCAATGGAGCCAATAGCGCAGGCAATACCAACGACACCCCACCCCAAACCACCCGCTGGCACTACCAGGGCCGCCACCTGCTGGCCGTGGAACACCCCACGCAAACCGAACGCTACCGCTACGACCATCGGGGGCTGATTGCCAGCCGCAGCGTCACCCGCACCACCGCCAACGGCCAAAACACCACCAACACCAACACCAACAACACCAACAACACCACCAGCCACACCCGCTACCTGCACGACAGCCAGGGCCGCCTGGCCGCCACCAGCCTGCCCGATGGCCGCTGGCTGCACTACCAGCGCAACGGCCAGGGGCAAGTCACCGCCCTGGTGCGCAGCCCCGTGCAAAGACCGTGGCTGCGCAAACTGGCCGCAGAAGACGCCATTGCCAGCCACCTGCAACGCAACCTGGTCGGCCTGCAAAGCTACACCGCAGGCAACGGCATCCACAGCCAATGGCTGCGCGATGGCACCGGCACCCTGGCAGGCATCGTCCACAGCAGGCCCAGCGCAGGCCCACGGCAACTGCACGCCCAGGCCCAGGCCCAGGCCCGCATCCCAACAACACCAACACCCCTGTGGCCCGCCACCGCCTCGGTCGTGCAGCGCCTGCTGGGCATCGGCAATGCCCAGGCCAGCACCGCACCCAGCGCAACCACCCCCGCTACCCCAGCCGCCCTGGCCTTCTTCGACGAACGCTACCTGTGGAGCGGCGACGGCCTGCTGCTGCACAGCCAGCGCCGCCACCAAGGTGCAGCACAGCAACGCTATTGGGCCTATGACGGCGCAGGCCAGCTTGTTGCCGGGGTGCAGACCAGCACAACCACCGACACTGCCACCGACACCCAGGTCTGGCGCTACGCCTACCAGGACCAGCGCCGGGTACTGGCCCAGCACACCGCCAGCCAGGATGAATTGACGGCAGGCACCACCCGCACCCATTGGGATGCCCAGGGCCGCCCCACCCACCAGGATGCCGCCACCACCTACAACGCCAACGGCCAGCCCACCGGGCAAGGCCAGCGCAGCTACCAGTGGGATGCTTTAGGGCGCTTGACTTCCATTCATGCAGGCGAAACAACCCGGCAAGAAATCGCCCGCTACCACTACGACCACCGGGGCCTGCGCATCGCCAAAGACGCTGGCGGACGCACCACCGGCTACCTCTACAGCGCAGACCGCCACCTGCTGGCAGAGCTGAACGCCAGCGGCCACATAGAGCGCCAATACATCTATCTGGCCGATTTGCTGCTGGCCGTCATCGACACGCCCAAGGGCGCAAAGCTGGCCCAAACGGTTCCCGAAGCAGCAGAAAAAGAAAGCCCCGAACCGCTGGAACAAACCATTGGCCTGTGGGCAGACGTCAAAGCGCTGCTCTCCAGCTACCTGCCCGGCAACGCAACCCTGGCCTATATCCACAGCAACCACCTGGGTGCGCCGGAAGCGGTCACCAACGAAAACGGTGAACTGGTATGGCAGGCCAGCTATGCGCCGTTCGGGGCAGCGGCCATTCAAAACCAACAAAACAACTTCACCCTGAATATCCGGCTGCCGGGGCAGTATTCAGATGAAGAAACCGGCCTGCACTACAACCGCCAGCGTTATTACGACCCGGCCCATGGGGCGTATTTAACGCCCGATCCGCTGGGCCACCCCGATGGGCCGAATGCCTATGCCTATGTGGCCAATAACCCGCTGGGGTCGATTGACCCGGATGGGCTGGTGCTGTTTGCGTTTGATGGGACGGAAAACTCTGATGATCCAGAATGGTTAACACAACGCAGCAGCACTGTAAGCAACGTGGTTTTATTTAGAAATTTATATGACGAAAATATTAACGGCCCTGCCAGTTATATTACTGGAGTAGGTACTATCCATAGGGATTCTCGGTATGATGATATTCTAGTCCCCGGATTAGATGCCGGTCTCAATCGAACGGGTGTTGATCGTATTGACCGCATGATGCTCTATCTTCGTGACCAAGCCATGCTTTTTGATGATGATAAAGTCATGGAAATTGATATTGTTGGTTTCAGCCGTGGTGCCGCACAGGCCAGAGACTTTGCCAATCAGATTATTAGAGAAACACATCTTATTAACGGGAGAAAATATTATTTTTATAATGACCTAGAAACAGGAAAAAGGTCTTGTCAATGGGTAAATTTTCGATTCATGGGGCTATTCGATACAGTACTTAGCACTAATTCAGGTCGTGATTACACCTTAACTATTCCTGAATGGTTCTCCTATGTTGCCCATGCGGTTGCATTGAATGAATACCGGAGCCAACCAAACGGAACATTTAATGCTCTTGCTAACCGAAATTTCTATAGTCGAACACGAGTTCATTTGGAAGGTGATCGCCATTGGGGTGGTTTTCCACTAGAGTCTATTGGCAGAAGCAATAATACACCAGGTCAGCAACGAATAGAAATGGGATTTATTGGAGCGCACGCTGATATTGGCGGTGGCTATTCAGCAGGAGAAAATCAGTTATCACAGGTAGCACTTGCGTGGATGGTTGCTCAGGCACAAATTGCCGGTGTAGCAATGAATACTAGGCGAATTGAAATTCCAACCGGCAATGTTGTTATACATGACCAAAGTAATCTACTGCGCTTTGGCGACCCAAGAACAGCCCCCGGAACATTTGAAGTTGAAGGTTTTACAGGCGGTTTATTAGGCACCGAATCCTATCAAACCGAAGACCGATTGGTGCATGGCGGATTTGGTTCAGGTTCACAACGCAGACCGGTATTTGATTTGCCTGTCCAACCTGGTGGTAATCGAAGTATGTTGAATGCTGACACGCATCAATTTATTACTTACACCCCAAGACCACAAAATATTTTGAACGACACCAGAATTACAGAGGATATCGATGAAATTCGTAACCTCCAAAATCGTACCGGCACCGTAGAGATGCAAAGCTACATGAGTTGGCTGCGCCAGCACGGTTATGTGTTTGCTGGACTAGGAGAATAGTGATGAATCACGAAAAAAGAAAGCTGATGCAATCGTTGTTAAGTTGGTTGTCTATTCCAGGGTTAGCCACCTTCATTACGGGCTGTGACCACTGCCAACAATCCAGTGCCATTCAAGATAATCCTGATACCTTGCTCAAGTGTAAATTCAAAGGCATTTATGGTGGTGAGAAAAGAATTGATGCATTATTAGGTTTATCTGACGTTGTCTTATTGATGGAGAATAACTGGATTTTTGCAGCAGGTGTATTTGGTACATCACCATCTATTTCCTCCTATGGGGGCGGAGCCGATAGATTGCCAATGCCTAAATTTTTAAGATATTTAAGATACTCCAGCGATGCCAAATTCATCACCCATCACAGTTGGCCCATGTACGAAGGTGAGCCATTGGTGGATGTCACAGTGCCTGTAGCCAGCCGTATTCCTGATGATTTACTGGCAGATCTGCGCCGTGATCGCAAAGGATTGTTGCGGCTTAAAATTCGTTTAATGTCGGATGCTATTTTGATAGGTTGGGATATAGAGCGACGCCCCGGTTTCAATCCAAAGAAGCGGGATAACTATGGACATCCTGTCTATGTCGCCCCGGTTCATAGTTTTGCAGGCGGCGACTTCAGAGAAGCAAAAATCTACAACGGCAAGACGGTGCGCAAAGGGTGGTACATAGACCCTAAAACCGGTGAACGTATCGAGACAGATTTTTAATTAACTATCAGTCTATTTTCAAAAGATAAAAATGAATTATTAACCATTTACTATCATAAAAGTAGCTACTACCGATTGCATACATTGATATTCATATATAAATTAATATAAATCTCTTTATTTATAAGCGCTAGCAGCTTCCTTATTCATAGTAAAAGCATTCGTTCTCATGCTCACCCCGCACGGCATCCAGTGCCGCCCTTCTGATAGCTCCCTGCCCGATGGCTGCTGGCTGCACTACCAGCGCAACGGCCAGGGGCAAGTCACCGCCCTGGTGCGCAGCCCCGTGCAAAGACCGTGGCTGCGCAAACTGGCCGCAGAAGACGCCATTGCCAGCCACCTGCAACGCAACCTGGTCGGCCTGCAAAGCTACACCGCAGGCAACGGCATCCACAGCCAATGGCTGCGCGATGGCACCGGCACCCTGGCAGGCATCGTCCACAGCAGGCCCAGCGCAGGCCCACGGCAACTGCACGCCCAGGCCCAGGCCCAGGCCCGCATCCCAACAACACCAACACCCCTGTGGCCCGCCACCGCCTCGGTCGTGCAGCGCCTGCTGGGCATCGGCAATGCCCAGGCCAGCACCGCACCCAGCGCAACCACCCCCGCTACCCCAGCCGCCCTGGCCTTCTTCGACGAACGCTACCTGTGGAGCGGCGACGGCCTGCTGCTGCACAGCCAGCGCCGCCACCAAGGTGCAGCACAGCAACGCTATTGGGCCTATGACGGCGCAGGCCAGCTTGTTGCCGGGGTGCAGACCAGCACAACCACCGACACTGCCACCGACACCCAGGTCTGGCGCTACGCCTACCAGGACCAGCGCCGGGTACTGGCCCAGCACACCGCCAGCCAGGATGAATTGACGGCAGGCACCACCCGCACCCATTGGGATGCCCAGGGCCGCCCCACCCACCAGGATGCCGCCACCACCTACAACGCCAACGGCCAGCCCACCGGGCAAGGCCAGCGCAGCTACCAGTGGGATGCTTTAGGGCGCTTGACTTCCATTCATGCAGGCGAAACAACCCGGCAAGAAATCGCCCGCTACCACTACGACCACCGGGGCCTGCGCATCGCCAAAGACGCAGGCGGGCGCACCACCAGCTACCTCTACAGCGCAGACCGCCACCTGCTGGCAGAACTGAACGCCAGCGGCCACATACAACGCCAATACATCTATCTGGCCGATTTGCTGCTGGCCGTCATCGACACGCCCAAAGGCGCCAAGCTGGCCCAAACGGTTCCCGAAGCAGCAGAAAAAGAAAGCCCTGAACCGCTGGAACAAACCATCGGCCTGTGGGCAGACGTCAAAGCGCTGCTCTCCAGCTATCTGCCCGGCAACGCAA
Source organism: Comamonas nitrativorans (assembly GCF_042654765.1). Lineage (NCBI taxonomy): Bacteria > Pseudomonadati > Pseudomonadota > Betaproteobacteria > Burkholderiales > Comamonadaceae > Comamonas > Comamonas nitrativorans. Next base: position 17,842 of record NZ_JBHSEW010000007.1, read on the forward strand.
CCCTGGCCTATATCCACAGCAACCACCTGGGTGCGCCGGAAGCGGCCACCAACGAAAACGGTGAACTGGTGTGGCAGGCCAGCTATGCGCCGTTTGGGGCAGCGGCCATTCAAAACCAACAAAGCAACTTCACCCTGAATATCCGGCTGCCGGGGCAATATGCAGATGAAGAAACCGGCCTGCACTACAACCGCCAGCGTTATTACGACCCGGCCCAGGGGGCGTATTTAACGCCCGACCCGCTGGGCCACCCCGATGGGCCGAATGCCTATGCCTATGTGGCCAATAACCCGCTGGGGTGGATTGACCCGGATGGGCTGGTGCTGTTTGCGTTTGATGGGACGGGGAATGATGAGAGTGACCGAAATGCTCTGACCAATGTAGTCAATTTCCGAGATTTATATAGAGATGACGGTGGAACAAAATATGTCACAGGCGTAGGGACCGACCATAAGGGCCGTGATAACTATGGCGATATTATTTCCAAGGACTACGATAAAACCATTGTGCCTTTCATCGCAAAGATTCCAGACCGTGGCGGCAATTACTCTGGCCCGGCACGCATTGAGCGAATGCTATTGTATTTTGTGGATGCCGCCGAAGCATTTGAAAATAACAACGAAGCGATGAATATCGACATTGTGGGATTCAGCCGGGGCGCTGCCCAGGCACGGGATTTTGCGAACCGACTGGTGGGAATGCTTAAAGATGGGGCTATTTGGTATCAGAAGCATGACCCAAATACTGGTAGATTAAGCTTTGATGAGGCTGGCAATCCTATTATGGGCTGCCAAGTTGTCAATTTTCGATTCATGGGGATTTTTGACACCGTGCTGTCCACAAATTTTAGTGAAGCCAGCTATAACCTTTCCATTCCCAGCCAGTTCGAATATGTGGCCCATGCCGTGGCCTTGAATGAACATCGCAGCACTGGCCCAGCGGGGGAGGAAGCATTTTGGACCGCCCCAATCAGGAACTTCCCCTCGTGGGATAAAACACGTCTGCACTTACCCCAGGACGACCACTATGGCGGCTTTCCGCTGCAATCCATTGGGGCCAGCAGCAGCACCCCCGGCCAGATACGCATAGAGCTGGGCTTTATCGGGGCGCACTCGGATATTGGCGGCGGCTATACCGATGGCGGTGTACTCTCTGACGTGGCCCTGGCCTGGATGCTGCGTCAGGCTGTCAATGCAGGAGTTCAAATGGACGAGAGCTTCAACATAGATATGCAAGGAACTGCCGTATTGCACGACCAAGCCAATACCATGCGCTTTGGCAATCCCAATACTGCACCGTCAGAAATCGTCATAAAAATTCCAACAGGAAATACTAATACCTACCCGGATGTCGAATACGAAACCTACAAATTCCCTGTAGAAGACCGGGAGGTGCGGGGCGCAGTCGGTGGCAGTACCCAGCGTACCCAAAGTTTTAGCAATGCCAATCAAACAGGTGGCGCCACCAGCATGGTCAATGCTGACACCTATCGGTTCATTCACTACGACGACCGGGGCAAAGATAAAGACGGTATCCCCACGCCACAAAGCAACATGCCCAGTAACAAAATACCGGAGCTGCAAGACCGCGCACCGTCCAAAAACAAACCATGCACACCTTCCACGCCAGGAAACTGTAATCGTACTGGCACGGTCGATCTACCCAGTTATATCCGCTGGCTGCTGGACAATGGCTATGAACTTTAATAAACAGGAGGTTTGATTGATGTCCAAAGAAAATCCATTCCTGCCGCGTAGAAAATCCTTGGTTGTCCTGACAACACTCCCCCTTTGGGGCTGTGCTGTGGGCACCCAACAATCCTCTGAGCGATTTGGGTTAAGTGAAGAAGATAAAGCACTGCGCCATAAGTTCAGAGGAATATCTGGAGGAGGAGAGCTTCTGGTGAGCGCCACTTATGACACCGATATGCGGCAGCTTGTCTACCAACCCAATGGGAAATTGTTTGGCCCCCTTCTTGGAATTTACTTTCCCAAAAAAAGCGGCACCAGTGCTTATTTTGGCGATGAAAAATATGGCTTACCCATACCAAAATATTTACGTTACCAAAGATTCTCCGCAACCATTCCTAAAAAACTTCCAGGCCACTACTGGGATAAGCAAGGCTACCAAGGCCCACCGGAGGTCGATGTTATTGTTCCCGTCGCTACCCGCATTCCGGACGAAGTGCTGTATCGCATCCGGAAATATAAAGGTTCTCTTAAACTTAAATTGCGTATGACACCGGAGACTATTTTGGTAGGGTGGGAAATAAGGAATGGAAATAATTATCCTTGGAAGAAAGATGAATACGGACGCTCTTATGCAACAGATGACGACATAATGATTGGTGGTGACTTTTGTGAAAAACAGATTCTTTTTAGAATGATCAACGGAAAACTTCAACAGGTCCGCAGAAAAGGTTGGCAAATCGATCCTAAAACCGGCAAAAAGATAGAAATGGATTATTAATCATTTACTATCATAAAAGTAGCTACTACCGCTTGTATACATTGATATTTATATATAAATCACTATAAATCTCTTTATCTACAAGCGCTGACAGTTTTCTTATTCATAGCAGAAACATTTTTTCTCATGCTCACCACGCACAGTCCTCTTGCAACTAACCGTTGGTTGCCAAATAGTCAGCACAGTTATGTGTTTGCAGGACTAGAGATGTAGTAATTCAAAGAAGAAAGATTAATAATGAAAAAATCCATAAAATATTTTCTTTACGCCATTGGTTTAGTGGGCGGAATGACGACTGCGATGGCAGATACATCTTCTAAAATACCACAGGATGTACCCTCTCCAGCACTTCAAACGCTGATTGAACATGCCCTGGGGCCAAGGATTACCTGTGATATGCCACCGGCGATTCATGATTCACAGCAACGTAAAGCAGAAGAAGCATTATTCGACTCAACTGAATTTAAGCTTTGGGAAACAGCTAATAAAAACCTAGACGAACCAAGCTTCCTACCTTGGTCAGTTCCGGCTTTAGGTGTACAGTTTGACAAAGTTTTTATCTGGTGGAAAGCAACAATGGCTTGGTCACGTCTTGCACGCGTAGAAGAACTTAGCAAAGCTTTACAGGAAAAAGGGTTTCATCCCATTCCGCACGATGAGTTTGATGAGGAATGGGATAACTTTCCAAAGTCTGTCAAAAAATGGGGGGTTGAACGCCTGACGCCAAGTTGGCATTGGAAGATTTTTCTGGTGGAAGGTCTACTTCCATTCGGAGATGGCTTACCTACGCCAGGGGGAGTAAGTTTGCTATGCCGTGTGGATGAAGCAAAGGACGATGCTGTGCTGGCCAAATTAGGATTACCCAGCAGCAAAAATTTAGAGCAATCATTATTCAAAAAAGAAGAAATACCCTCGCAATGGGTAGAAGAAATATTAAAAACAAAAAATGAAGATTTATATCCCATTTTGGCTAGATATTATACTTTTACGGCAGACCAAGTGGAAAATTTTCTGAATGATGAAATTTTCCAGATCGACAAGGCATTGATCAATAACAAGCAAATAATTCTGGATGAACAGCACTTGAATACATTGATGCAACGTCGCTGGAAGCAACATCTGTTTGGTTCTTTATTCAGGTCACGTTGGGCAGATTTGAGTGCGGAGCAGAAATCCACGATTTGTACTACGGAAGATATGCAGGCCGATTGCAAAAAATTAAAGTAGGCTGCATTGAAGCCAATTGCCATATTTTTTCTGATTTAGGTATTGAAGCAACACGACAATGGATAAAAATTTCATCATTCCTACGCTGGTAATCGGCATTTTTTCAGTGGCTGCCGCGCTACTGGCCTGGTTTGCCATTGACCTGGGGACAAATACCCTCAAACGCTACCAGGCGACGTTCACGGAAAAGGCCCAGTTTCAGGCCCGCGAGTTTTTTCTGTTCATCGATCCGCAGAAGCTGTTTCTAGCCAATCTGGGGTTGATGGGACTGGGCGGGATGCTGGTGTGGCTGGTGACGGGGTCGGTGGTGATTGCGCTGGCGGTGTTTGCCGTGATGGCGCTGATGCCCAGGGTGCTGTACCGGTGGATGCGGCTGAAGCGGCTGGCCCGGTACGAGGCGCAATTGCCCGATGCGCTGATGGCTTTGTCGGGCAGCATGCAGGCGGGGGCCGGTTTGGGCACGGCAATCGGGCAGTTGGTGCGTGAGTCCCCAGCGCCTTTGGGTCAGGAATTTGGGTTGATGCTGCGCGAGCAGCGCATGGGGGTGCCGCTGGAGCAGGCGCTGGCCAATTTGAGCCGCAGGGTGCCGACGCAGACGAACATTCTGGTGGTGTCGGCAATGCGTATTGCGCTGGAGACTGGGGGTAGTCTGGCGCAGACGCTGGAGCGCACGGCCCATACGATCCGCAGCCGTTTGCAGATGGAGGGCAAGATCAAGGCGCTGACGGCACAGGGCAAGCTGCAGGCCTGGGTGGTGGGGATGCTGCCGATGTTTCTGATGCTGGTACTCAACCATATGGAGCCGGAGGGCATGGCCATGCTGTGGCATACCGAGCTGGGCTGGGCCACGCTGGCGGTGATCGCGTTCCTGGAGGTGATGGGGATTTACGTGATCCGCAAGATCATTGCCATTGATGTGTGAGGTAGACGATGGATACGACGACGTGGGTGATTCTGGCGGTGGCCATGACGGCGGGTGTGGCCGTGGCGTTGGTGGTTTGGCTGGTGAGCCGGGCGGTGGCGCAGGTGCCCGAAGAAGATCGCCAGTACAAGGACCCGCCGCCCCTGGGGTTCCGGCTGGTGTGGTGGCCGGTGCAGTGGGTGGCGTATTTCATCGAGCCGCTGATTCGTGCGCCGCGCTACAGCGCGTTGCTGGCACGCTTGCGCAAGGCGGGGCTGGATTACAGCCTGAGTCCGGCCCAGTTTGCTGCCAGCCGCTGGGTGTGCGGGCTGGTGGTGGCGTTGCTGCTGGTGTGGGTGGCCAATACGTTTGCCGGTATGAAGCAGGAGTCTTTGACGGCAGAGTTGTATCTGCAAGTGGCGCTGCTGGGGCTGGTGCTGGGGTGGTTGTATCCGGCGCTGTGGCTCAGGGATCAGATTGCGCTGCGCCGCAGCGAGATGCTCAAGACGCTGCCGTTTTTTCTGGACATCGTGACGCTGTGTGTGGAGGCGGGGCTGAACTTTCAAGGGGCGATGCAGCAGGCCGTGAGCAAGGGGCCGCGTGGCGTGCTGCGCAATGAGTTTCAGCGGGTGCTGCGTGATGTACGGGCGGGCAAGGGCCGGGCAGAGAGCCTGAAGGCGATGGCGCAGCGGCTGGACGAGCCGAGCATTGCCAGCTTTGTCGGCGCGGTGATTCAGGCAGAAAACATGGGCATGAGCCTGGGGCCGGTGCTGCGCGTGCAGGCCGATCAGCGCCGCACGGAGCGCTTCTTGCGGGCGGAAAAGCTGGCGATGGAAGCGCCGGTAAAAATGCTGTTCCCGCTGATTGCCTTCATCTTTCCCTGCACCTTCATCGTGCTGTTCTTCCCGATCGTGATGAAGTTCATGCACTCGGGGCTGTGATGGGGCTGGCCTTCGATCTGCCTGCGCGGCTTGTCACTGCCGCTGGCCCCCAGGCGTTGCAGGTGGCGCTGGCTGGCAGCTTCTGGCGGCGCTTCAGGGGGTTGATGCTGGCTGCACCCTTGCAGGTGCAGCCTTGTCCGCAGGGGCTGCTGCTGACGGATTGCACCAGTGTGCATGGCTGTTTCATGCGCTATCCGCTGGACGTCGTGTTCCTGGCACGGCCAGACACACAGGGGGTTTACCGGGTGACGGGCACCGCCCGCCTGCCGCGCTGGGGAATGCGTCTGGGGCAGCACTGGCGCGACCCGGCCAACGACCAGCGGCTGCGTGCCGCGCATGTGCTGGAGCTGCCTGCGGGCACGGTGGCGCATTGGGGGGTGCAGGCGGGCGACCGGCTGTCGGTGGCTTGCGCCAAAACCGCCCATTCCAGGAAACCCGAGGAACTTTGCCTTTAGCACTCACCTCTATCGAGTGCTAATATCCGCTGCTGGATGAAAGGACGAATTGCGATGACCCATACCCCTGCTTGCACTGCAACGACCTTGGCGCCCACCAATCCCTGGGCGATGCTGCCTTCCCTGGGCAATCTGGATGCCTACATCAGTGCCGCCAACCGGATGCCCATGCTCACTCTGGAGGAGGAGCAGGAGTACGCCCGCAAGCTCAAGGAACACAACGACCTGGACGCTGCCGGGCGGCTCATCCTGTCGCACCTGCGTCTGGTCATCTCGCTGTCGCGCCAGTACCTGGGTTACGGCCTGCCGCAAGGCGATCTGATCCAGGAAGGCAACGTGGGCCTGATGAAGGCCGTCAAGCGCTTCGACCCCGACCAGGGCGTGCGGCTGGTGAGCTACGCCATGCACTGGATCAAGGCGGAAATCCACGAATACATCATCAAGAACTGGCGCATGGTGAAGGTGGCCACCACCAAGGCGCAGCGCAAGCTGTTCTTCAACCTGCGCTCGATGAAGCAGGGGATGCAGGCCGACGCCGCACTGGGCGACGACGCCACGCTGCGCGACACGCTGACACCCGAACAGGTCGACACCATGGCTGGCAAGCTGGGCGTCAAGCCCGAGGAAGTCATGCAGATGGAAGCGCGTCTGGCCGGGGGCGACGTGCTGCTGGACCCCAGCCCCAGCGACGACGGCGAGGCCGCCTTCGGCCCCATTGCCTACCTGAGCGACAGCAATCACGAGCCGACGGCCATGCTCGAATCGCGCCAGCGCGACGTGCTGGCCAGCGACGGCATTGCCCACGCGCTGGAGGGGCTGGACGAGCGCAGCCGCCGCATCGTAGAGCAGCGCTGGTTGCAGGTGAACGACGACGGCAGCGGCGGCATGACGCTGCACGAGCTGGCTGCCGAATACGGCGTCAGCGCCGAACGCATCCGCCAGATCGAGGTGGCGGCCATGAAGAAGATGAAAAAAGCGCTGGTGGAGTTTGCTTAAAACGTTTTAGCGGGAGCAATCTCAAAAAAGGAGCTGCCACCGCTGGTATTTAAAAGGTTTCAGGTATAAAACTATCTGAAATCCAGTAAATACCAGCGGTAGCAGCTCTTTTTTTATGGGGAAAAGTGCCTTACCCGATCGTCGCTTCGTAAAAAATCTTCCAGCCCTGTGCGGCTTCGTAACGCCAGTATTGGCGCTTGACCGGGCCGGTACGCTCGCCCTGAACCACGGCACCGAAGGTGACGACCATGGTGTCCTCCGCGTCCTGCCAGTGCAGCAGCGACAAATCCTTGAGCTGCAATGGGCGGCCCTGCTGCTTGGCCAGCTCGGTCTGGAGCTGGTTGCGCCAGGCGGCCAGATTCGCTTTTTTCGGCCCCTGGAAATCCTCCGCATAAAAGTCCAGTACCGAGGCCAGTGCGCCATCGGCCCGGGCCTGCTGCCACGCGGCCAGCACTGCCGTAAACGCTTCCCGCTCCGGAACCAGGGCCTGGGGCTGCACCCAGGTCAGCATGGGCGCGATGACCACCGGGGTCGTGCGGGGCTGCACCGTGCGCAGCAGGCGCTCCAGGTCCGGATTGGCCAATGCGACGCAGCCATCGGTGGCCTGGGGGGCGCGGGCGAACTGTTCCGGCGGCGTGCCGTGCAGCCAGATGCCGTGGCCGGTCTTGCCGCGCCGCACGTCCAGCGGATTGGGGTAATTCAGGGGCAGGGCGCCGGCGCCGTAAAACTTGTCCAGCGTTTTCGGGTCGAGGTTGCTGGTGATGAAATACACCCCCAGCGGGGTGCGCTGGTCGCCTTCCAGCGTCTTGTCGATGCCCAGCTTGCCGACCGAGGCGTAGTAATTGGCCACGACACGCAGCCCTTCGGGGCCGTTTTCCAGCAGGTACAGGCGCGACAGCGCCGCATCAATGGCGATGGCGTGGCGGAAGTTGCGGGGCAACTGGACAAACTGCGCCGGAATACTGCCCAGCGGCGGGGCCAGCCCCTGTTTCTGGGCGGCAATCCGGCGCAACGATTCCACCCGCAGGGCGTGCAGCGTCGTTTGCGTCTGTTCGTTCGGGGCATCGGTATTGCCGAAGGTGGCCAGCCCATGCGTTCGCGCCAGCAGCAAATCCCCCAGGGCGAGTTGCGCCAGCTGGAAGTTCGGGTACTCGCGCACCAGTTCTTCGGCCAGCGGCAGAGCCTGGGCGGTCAGGCCGGCGCTGGTGAGTGCCAGCACCTGCATCAGCCGCTGCTCGGCCTGGCCATCACGCAACGCATCCGCCGCAGGTGGCCCGCCCAGCGCGGTCGGCGGCAGCAGGCAGACAGTCAGCAGCCCCAGGCAAAGGCGCTGGCGCAATACGCAAAAAATGGCAGTATTTGAAAGTAAATGAAACAAAATGAGTCAAAAAAAAATAATCGCCGCGCAGAAGAAAACGTCTACACGGCGGATGGTTCCAACAGGCCCGTATCAGTTGCCCACGGTTTCACGCACGATCAGCCACTGGCCGCTGCGCTGTTCGAGCAGCAAGGTCTTGCGGCTGCGGGTATCCAGGTTACCGGCTTTGTAATGCTGCGAAAAGCGTACGGTCGCCTGATCCGGTTGCGGCATCTGCACGGTCAGATCGGACAGTTGCACGCTGATGGCGCTCTTGCCCACGATGCGGACGCGGCGCTCTTCTTCCCAGCGTTTGCGACTTTGCTTGCCCGGGGTTTGAAAGTCCGGGCTGTACGCGGCCAGATAGCCGGCCATGTTTTTCGACTCCCAGGCCTTGGCCCAGGCGTGTACCGCCGCTTCCACCGCCTCGGTGGCGGCAGGTGCGCTCTTGCCTGCACTGGCCGTTTCCACCTTGGCAGCAGCCGTTGCAGGCGTACCGGCGGTTTCGGCAGCGGCCTTGGCTGCTGCCGGGGCAGCAGGCGTTGCCGGTGTTGCCGTGGCCGGAGCGGAAGCAGGTTCGGGAGCGGCAGCGACCGGCGCCACGGGCGCGGCAGGTGCCACGGCCACAACGGCCGCCTGGGCGGGCGGCTGCGGTGCGGAGACGGACGGTGTTGCCGGCCCCGCAGCCTTTGCCTTGCCCGGGCCGGTGGAGAACAGGTCGTGAATCAGGGCCAGCTTGGGCTTGACCGAATCGGCATGGCTGCCGTCCAGCTGCAAGGCCTTGCTGTACGCCTGGCTGGCCAGCTTGGCATAAATATCCCCCAGGTTCTCGTGGGCGGTGGAATAGCTGGGGTTGGTGCGGATGGCCTGCTCCAGCGCCTGGCGCGACTTGTCGAGCTGGTTCTGGTTGGCGTAAAGCACGGCCAGGTTGTTGTACGGCTCGGGCAGCTCGGGGTATTCCTCGGTCAGCCGGCTGAAAGTGTCGATCGCCTCTTTGTTCTTGTTGTCCATCGCCAAGGCCACCCCCTGCAGGAAGCGCAACTGGGGGTCTTTGGGGGTAGCCGCCAGACGCTGGTCGAGCAGCTTGAGTGCCTGCTGGGACTGGTTGCTTTTCAGCAGTTCCGTAATGTCCGCGTTATCGGCGTGCGCAACAGCCGCGCCCAGGAGAAACGAAACCAGTACCACACGGCGCAACGAGTGCAGGGGGTGGAGAAAAATCTTCATGGGCGCGTGGGGAAAGGTAAGAGAGGGGGGAGAAAAATAGCCAAACCGGCAAATTGTAATCAAGGCCCTGGCAGGCAAGGACTTTAATTCCCGACGCCCCCCAACGCCTTGCGCACCGCCGGCAACTGCCGGCGCGAGACGGGCACCGGCTGCGCCAGGCCGTGCAGGCGCAGGCTCCAGCCCTCGCCGGGGCTTGCGCCGTCGTGCCGCTCCCACCCCCGGATGAAGGCCGGATTGACCAACGCGCTGCGGTGTACGCGCAGCAGTTGCAGCGGGTAGCGCTGTTCCAGGTCGAGCAGGCTGCCCTCCAGCACATGACAGCCGGTGACGGTATGCACCGTGAGCATTTTCAGCTCGGCCTTGACGCAGACAACCTGCGCCAATGGAATCGGCAGGCTGCGGCCCGGCGCGGTGGCGGCCAGCGTCGGGGCCGGCGTGGCATCGACGGGCGGAAGCATTTTTTGCGCCTTGGCCAGCGCCTGCTGCAAGCGCTCCAGGCGCACGGGCTTGGTCAGGTAATCGCACGCCTGCACGTCGAACGCCTGGGCTGCGTACTGACTGTGCGCGGTAACAAAAATGATGGCAGGCGGCGCCGGCAGTTGTTGCAGGGTGAAGGCCAGGCTCATGCCATTGGCGCCGGGCATCTGGATGTCCAGCAGCACCACTTGCACCGGGGGCTGGCCCGGCAACAGCTGCATGGCCTGGCTGGCGTTGGCCGCTTCGCTCACGACCCAGGGCGCACCGGGGGCCATGCAGTCGCCCAGCAGGTGGCGCAGGCGGCTGCGGGCCAGCGGTTCGTCGTCAATGATCAGAATGTGCATGGGCAGGCGAAGGCGGCAAGGGCCGGGGCGTCAATGGCAGGCGCAACTGCACCTGAAACGCATGGGCCTTGTGGCGCAGGTGCAATTGGAAATCCATATCGTAGAGCAGTTGCAGACGGTGGCGCACGTTCGCCAGCGCCATGCCCAGACCGGGGGCGCTGTGCCCGGCCAGGGTGTTGGTCACGGTCAGCAGCGCATGGGACTGGCGGTGGCGGCGCAGGCTGATGCGGATTTGCGCCCCCTGTTCGGCCGGTTCCACGCCGTGTTTGACGGCGTTTTCCACCAACGGCTGGAGCAGCAGCGGCGGCACGGCCACGTGCAGCACGGCGGGGTCGATGTCCCAGCGCACCTGCATTCGCGGGCCAAAGCGCAACTGCTCGATATCCAGATAGCGCCTAGCCAGTTCCACCTCGTCGGCCAGGGCGATGGTGCTGCGCGGCTCTTGCAGGGTGGCGCGGAACAAGTCGCTCAAATCCTGCAGCAATTGTTCCGCCAGCGCGGGATCGGAGCGCACCAGGGCGATGGCGCTGTTCAAGGCATTGAACAGGAAATGGGGCCGAATCCGCGCCTGCAGCAGCGCCAGTTGCGCCGTCGTTGCCGCCGGGGTGCGGGCATGGCTGCGCAACAAAAGCCAGCCCATGACGCCTGCGGCCAGCAGGCTGCCCACGGCCAGATTGGCCGCCCAGTGTGCCCAGGGCAGATCGTCGGTAAAGTGAAGAATCGCGCTGGCGTAGCCCCCCGCCAGGGCACCCAGCCCCATGCCGATGGCGTATTGCCACGGCAGCGTCAACCGTTGCAGCCAGCGCTTGGCCGCGCAGGTCAGCAGCAGCCAGGCCAGGCTGCCGCACAGGCCGCCGCTGGTCAGCCAGGCCGCCTGCATGAGCCACTGGGCCAGGCCGGTGCTGGTGTACGCGGCCGCCAGCACCAGCACCAGCTGCACCGCCAGCACGGCCCGCAGCACCACACCGAGCTGGCAGGTGTCAAAAATCCAACCGGAAGTGACCAGGGGTGGGCTGGGTAGAATTTCAGTCTTTTGCATGAGACGCATAGGTATCTGGATGGCGGATGCCGTGTGTTCTCTCTTTTCTGGAAATTATTGCCCCATGTCCGACCTGACGCGCTCCCAACCCTCTTCCAACCAGCTGGCCACCAAGGCCCAGGCCTGGTCGGCATTGTTTTCCGAACCCATGAGCGATCTGGTCAAGCGCTACACCTCCAGCGTGTTTTTTGACAAGCGCCTGTGGCAGGCAGATATCGCGGGCAGCCTGGCGCACGCCGAAATGCTGGCCGCCCAGGCCATCATCGGCCCCGAGGATTACGCCGCCATCCAAAAGGGCATGGCGCAGATCACGCAGGAGATCGAAGCGGGCCAGTTCGACTGGCAGCTCGACCTGGAGGACGTGCACCTGAACATCGAGGCCCGCCTCACCGCCCTGGTCGGCGACGCCGGCAAGCGCCTGCACACGGGCCGCAGCCGCAACGACCAGGTGGCCACCGACGTACGCCTGTGGCTGCGCGGCGAGATCGACGTCACCGTCGAGCTGCTGCGGGCGCTGCAGCTGGCGCTGGTGGAAGTGGCGGAAAACAATGTCGAAGTCATCCTGCCCGGCTTTACCCACCTGCAGGTGGCCCAGCCCGTCAGCTTTGCCCACCACCTGCTGGCCTATGTGGAAATGTTCGAGCGCGATGCCCAGCGGATGCTGGACGTGCGCAAGCGCGTGAACGTGCTGCCCCTGGGCAGCGCGGCCCTGGCCGGCACCACCTACCCCCTGGACCGCGAGCGCGTGGCCACCACCCTGGGCATGGAGGGCGTGTGCCAGAACAGCCTGGACGGCGTCTCCGACCGCGACTTCGCCATCGAGTTTTCCGCCGCCGCCAGCCTGGTGATGGTGCACATCTCGCGCCTGTCCGAAGAGCTGATCGTGTGGATGAGCCAGAACTTCGGCTTCATCAAAATTGCCGACCGCTTCACCACCGGGTCGAGCATCATGCCGCAGAAGAAAAACCCGGACGTGCCCGAACTGGCCCGGGGCAAGACCGGCCGCGTGGTGGGCCACCTGATGGGCCTCATCACCCTGATGAAAGGCCAGCCCCTGGCCTACAACAAGGACAACCAGGAAGACAAGGAACCGCTGTTCGACACCGTGGACACCTTGAAGGACACGCTGCGCATCTTTGCCGAAATGGTCGGCGGCCAGGTCAACCCACACACCGGCTGCAAGGAAGGCGGCATCACCGTCAACGCCCAGGCGATGCGGGCCGCCGCGCAAAAGGGCTATGCCACTGCCACCGACCTGGCCGACTACCTGGTGAAAAAAGGCCTGCCCTTCCGCGACGCGCACGAAACCGTAGCCCACGCCGTGAAGCTGGCGGCGCAAAAAGGCGTGGATTTGAGCGAACTTTCCCTGGCCGAGCTGCAAGCCTTCAACCCCAACGTGGCCGACGACGTGTTTGCCGTGCTGAGCCTGGAAGGCTCGCTCAACGCCCGCAACACCCTGGGCGGCACCGCCCCGGCGCAGGTGCGCAGCCAACTGGCACGCCACCGGGCGCGGCTGGGATAAAACCACCGCGCCGGACGACAGTAGCGACGCAAACGCTGGCCGAATCAGCCAGCGTTTTTCCATTCCAGCGCCCGCTCGTACAAGGCATTGCGGCTGGCCCCGGTGATTTCGGCGCACAGCTTGACCGCCGTCTTCGTCGGCAGCTCGGCCAGCAGCAGTTGCAGCACGCGGTCATGGTCGGCGGCATCGTTCTGCGCCGCTGCCATCGGGTGCAGCACGACGACGAACTCGCCCTTGCTGCGCTGCGGCTCTTGCGCTATCCAATTTGCAGCTTCTTGCGCAGGCAGGGTGGTGATTTGCTCGAACTGTTTGGTTATTTCCCTTGCCATAGTTACGGGACGCGCTCCCAAAACCGTGAGCAAGCGTGCCAGATCGTGGATGCGGTGCGGCGCCTCCAGCAGCACGACACAACGTGTTTCCTGCGCCAGGGCGGCGATGGCTGCCTGCCGCTCGGCTGCCTTGGTCGGCAGAAAACCGTGAAACACGAACCCGGCACTGTCGCCCTGCGGCGGCACGCAGCCGGCCACGCTCAACGCACTGGTAATGCTGCTGGCCCCCGGCAGGGGAATGCTGCGCAGCCCGGCCGCCGCCACCTGGGCGCACAGGCGGGCGCCGGGGTCGCTCACGCCGGGCGTACCGGCATCGCTCACGTAGGCGATGCGCTGGCCCTGCCGCAGGCGCTCGACGATGCCTTGCGCGGCCTGCGCCTCGTTGTGCTGATGGACGGCCAGCAGTTGCGCCCCCGGGCGTTCCAGCCCGTAGCTGCGCAGCAGGCTTTGCGTGTGGCGCGTGTCCTCGCAGGCAATGGCATCGACCAGTTGCAGCACATGCAGCGCCCGCAGGCTGATGTCGGCCAGGTTGCCAATCGGGGTGGCAATGACGTACAAGGCCCCGGTAGGATAGGTTTGCGGCCCGGCAACGGCCTGGGCCGCAGGCAAGGCGGTAGCGAAAAAGGTGCTCAATGCAATTCCTTGGAAAAAAGAGGCCGGCCCCGGCCAGTACCGAACGCGGCCGGCAGGCGGAAGACCGGGCCTGGGCGTACTTGCAGGCGCAGGGACTGCGGCTGTTGCAGCGCAATTATCGAACCCCGGGACGCGGCGGCGGGGAGATCGACCTGATCTGCCAGGCGCCGGACGGCACCGTGGTCTTCGTCGAGGTGCGCAGCCGCAGCAGCAACGCCTTTGGCGGGGCGGCGGCCAGCATCGGCGCGGCCAAGCGGGCACGGATCGTTTTCGCCGCCCGCCACTGGTGGCTGCGCCATGGCGGCGACCGGCCCAGCCGGTTCGACGTGGTGACCGTGCAGGGCCAGCAGGTGCAATGGCTGCCTGCCGCATTCGATGCCGCGTAGCCAGGCGTTCCCGATCCCGGCCTTGCCCAGCCATTCTTTCGGTACAGTTTGCCCCTTTTGTTACGTACCGCCCCGGCTGTGGTGGCCGGGGCATCGCTATCATTGCCGCCCTATGCTTGAGCAAAGAATCCAGCAGCACTTTATCGACAGTGCCGATTTGAAGTACCAGTCCGCGCAAGGATTGGAGGGGCCGTTGGTGGCCGCCGTCCATGCCATGTCGGCCAGCATCACCGGAGGCGGCAAGATCCTGGCCTGCGGCGCGGGCGTATGCGCGGTGCAGGCGCAAATGTTCGCCACGCTGTGCGTTACCGGCTTCGAGCGCGACCGCCCGGAGCTGGCCGCCATGGCGCTGTCTTCGGAAGCGGGCTACCTGGGCACGGCCAGCCAGCCGTCGGTGCATTACCTGGCGCGGCAGGTGCGCTCGCTCGGGCAGGCCGGGGACGTGTTGCTGGTGCTGACCGTCGGCGGCAACGAGGCCAGCCTGCTCGAAGCCATCGACGCGGCCCACGAACGCGACCTGATGGTGGTGGCGCTGACCGGCCATACCGGCGGCGCCGTGGCCGCCAGGATGCGCGAGCTGGACGTGCTGGTGTGCGTCCCCCACGAGCGGGCGGCACGGGTGCGGGAAGCGCAGACCCTGCTGGTGCATTGCCTGTGCGACGGCATTGATGTGCAACTATTGGGTGAACAGGAGATGTTATGAACACGAAAACACTGCCGCGCCGCGCCGCGTTGGGCGTGCTGGCCGCTGCCGGAGCGCTGGGCCTGGCCGGATGCGTGCCGCTGCTGGTCGGCACCGGGGCGACGGGGGCGGTGCTGGTGGCCGCCGACCGGCGCACGTCCGGGATGCAGCTGGAAGACGGGCGCATCGAGCAGAAATTCAACGCCCAGGTGCGCGAGCAGATGCCGGAGGCCGGGCGCATCGTCCCCACCAGCTTCAACCGGGTGGTACTGCTCACCGGCGAAGTGCGCACGGCCGACGACAAGGCCAGGGCACAAACGCTGGCCGCCGGCATCGAGAACGTGCGCACCGTGGTCAATGAGCTGGAGGTGGTGCCCATGGTTTCGGCCCTGGGGCAGCGCACCAAGGATGCGTTCATCACCAGCAAGGTCAAGGCCAGCTTTGTCGATGCCAAGGACCTGCAGGCCAACACGCTCAAGGTGGTGACCGAGCAGCAGGTGGTGTACCTGATGGGTATCGTCACGGCCCGCGAGTCCAAGCGGGCGGCGGAAATCGCCCGGGGCGTGAACGACGTGCGCAAGGTAGTGCGCGTCTTCGAGGTGATCACGGAAGACGAACTGGCCCGCTACCAGACCCAGCCGGCGCAGCCCGAAACCACCGATGCCCCGGCGGCATCCGGTGCCCCCGTACAGGAGTCCGGCGCCGTGGCGCAGCCGGTGCGGTAAAGAAAAAAACTGCTTTTTGCAAAACAGCGGCGATTTTCAATATAGAATTGCAGGCTTCGCGGCTGTAGCTCAGCTGGATAGAGTACTTGGCTACGAACCAAGGGGTCGTGGGTTCGATTCCTGCCAGCCGCACCATATGAACAAGCCCCAGAGTCACCACTCTGGGGCTTTTTTCATGCCTGCGCGGGCAGCGTCAGGGTGAACACCGCACCGCCTTCGGGGCGATTGCCAGCGGTGATGCTGCCGCCATGCTGCTGCACCACGGTGTGGACGTAGGCCAGCCCCAGGCCGATACCGGCGATGGCGTTGTCCTCATGGCGTTTTTGCCGGGCAAACGGGGTGAACAGGCGTGGCAGGGCTTCCGCGTCGATGCCCGGCCCCTGGTCGGCGATGGTGATCGTCCAGCCCGTCGGCACCCATTGCAGGTGGATGTCGATCTCGCTGCCCGCCGGGCTGTATTTGATGGCATTGGTCAGCAGGTTCACCAGCACGCGGCGCAATTGGCTGGGGTCGCCGGCGACCAGGGCCTCCTGCTCCTGCGGCAGCCAGTTCAGCCGTATTTGCGCAGCCGTGGCCTTGGCCCAGGTGTCGTCCAGCGCCTGGTCGACGAGCAGGCCCAGTTCGACCGCTTCGCGCCGGATGGAGGGCTGCTCCAGCGTGCGGGCCAGGTGAACGAAATCGTCGGCCAGACGCAGGGCACTCTGGGCGTTGCGCTCGATACGTTCCAGCAACGGGGGGCCGTCGGCAGGGAGCATCCCGTGGCGCTCCAGCTCGATTTCGGTCAGCAAGGCGCTGACCGGCGCCCGCACGTCGTGCGAGATGAAGCGCATGGCCTGTTCGCGCTGGGTTTGCAGGTGCTGCATCTGCTGCAGGGCCTGATCGACCAGCACGATGTGCTGCTGCATGAAATCCCCCCGGCCACGCGGGGCCGCAGGCAGGCGCATTCCCTGCTGCTCCAGGGTGCGCAGCTCCGCCTCCAGAAAATGCAGGGCGGCAGTTTGGCGCCGCCAGCTCCACAACGGGTAGGCCGTGGCCAGACCGAGCAGCGCCGCCGCCGGTTGCAGCACCACGCCGGTCACCACGGCCACGCTCCAGGCCAGCGCCAATGCCAGCACGGCCAGGATGCAGCAGGCCGCCAGGGCGCTGGAAGGGCTGAGCAGCAACACCGCCAGCAACCCGGCGCCCACCCAGGCCAGATTGACCAGCGCGTTGGTGCCGGTCGCGGCGCTACGCAGGTGGCTTTGCGTCAGGCTGCTGTGCAGGGTGTGGGCCAGCAGCTCGACATTGCTCATGCGAGCCTGGCCAGGGGCGCCCGGGGTGGCTGCCGTGGTGGCCACCCCGGTGGCATTGCTGCCGATGAGCACGTGCTTGTTGCGAAAGGCGCTGGCCGGAATCTTGCCCTGGAGCACGTCGAGGTAGGCGTAGCGGATAAACGTCGGCTGGCTGCGGGCAAAGCCGATCAGCGGCGCTGCCTGGAGCGCCTGTGCGCTGGCCGGGCGCCGGCACGCACTCCGGTCGGGGTGTTCGACGCACAGCATGGCGGTGGTGAAGTGGGGCCAGGGCGCCGCCAGCGCCCCCTGCCAGGGGTGAAAGCGCCGCACGCTGCCATCGGCATCCGGCAGCACCTGGGTATGCCCCAGCGCGGCAGCGGCCTCGGCCAGCGCGGGCAGCGGCTGGAAAGTCTCGTCCCCGGCCGGCACCACGGGCAGCACGACCCGGCCGCTGGCGGCGATGGCCTGGGCCAGCAGCCAGTCGTCCTCGGGGTAGTCCAGGTCTTCTTCGGTGAGCAGGAAGTCCAGGCCGATCGACTGCGGCTGCCCCTGGCCGATGTGGCGCAGCACCTGCGCGTGCAGGGCACGGCGCCAGGGCCAGCGGCCAATGGCGGCGATGCTGCGGTCATCGGCCAGCACCAGCACCACCTCCGGCGCGGGCGCCTGCGCGTGCAGGCGGGTGATGCGGTCCTGCAGCCAGGCATTGGCGCTGCCCAGCTGCCCGGGCTGGCTTTGGCTGACGACCAGGGCACTCAACAGCGCTGCCAGCAGCAGCCATTGCAGCCAAAGCGAGGAATGGGGGGAGAGCTTCATTAAAACAGGAGCTGCTTGCGCTTTATTTATAGGTATTTCAATTATTTTTATATCTGAAATATAGATAAATAAAGCGGGAACAGCTATCTTTTAATGCAGCAAGCCCAGGCCACTCCCCGTCCCGACCGTGTTGCCCGAGCCATCCTGCACCAGGGGCAGCATCTGCACGCTGCGGGTGGGCGAGAAGCGGCTGAGCAGGCCGTTGCCGTCCTGTACCTGCAGGCGCACGTGCCAGGTGCCGGTGGGCAGGCCGGACACCGTCCACTGCGGCGTGTCCAGCCACAGGTCCAGTTGCGGCTCTGCCGCATCCGGGGTGGCCAGGGCCTGCAGGCGGTAGCGCTGGCCGGGGCCACCGGCCCAGAAGATGGTGGTGTGCCCCTGGTGGCTTTGCACCTGCACCTCCTGCGGCAGCGCGGGCGGCGGCTGCAGGGCAAAGGTCTGCACGACGCCAAAGGGACCCTGGTCGCGCACGCCGCCGACCCAGCGCACGCTGGCCGTGCGCCAGGCATAGGCGCCCGGCGGCAGCGGGGCCAGGTCCAGGGCGCAGTCGGCCACGTCCACGGCCTGGGCCACGGGGGCGGCAAACAGCGCGGCAGCCTCGGCATCCGCCACGCTGGCAGGCGGGGCCGCCCCTTCTGCCGGTGCCGGCCCCAGCGCTGCGACTTGCAGCACGTAGGCCTGCGCCTCGTCCACCGGCGTGCAGGCCAGTTGCGTGGCCCCCTGGGCGGCAATGGCCTGCGGCGCCGGGTGGGACGCCAGCGGAGCCACCGGGTGGGCCTTGATGCGCAGCGGCGCCTGGGCCGCCTGACCGCGGATGCCGTGGGCGTCCAGCCCCCGCACCTGCAGCCAGTAATCGCCATCGTCCAGGCTGGCAAAACGCACCTGCGGCGTGGCAAAGCGGCCATTGCGCAGCACCTGCTGGCCCGCCGGGTCGGCGGCCACCTGCACCTGGTAGGCGCTGGCGCCTTCCAGCGCGGGCAGCGGCAGATCCAGCCACTGGGCATCGCTGGCCGTCGCGGGCAAATCGCCGGGGTTCAGGGCAGGCAGCAGCCGGACGGGCGCCGTGGCGTGCCCGTCCTGCCCCACGGCTGCGCCCAGGCCCGGGCGCAGCACGGTGGCGGCGGTATCGGTCTGCCCTTGCAGGGCAACGCGGCCCTGTTCGACGGCGGCGCTGCTGCCGCCGCTGTCCGTCACCTGCACGTCGAAGCGGGTGCCACGCACGCTGGTGGCAGCCACGGGGGTATGCACTTCGAGCTGGCGGGTGGCGTCTGGCCGACCGGGAACGGCCACCTCCACCCCGCCCTGCTGCAATTCCAGCACCGACTGCAGGCTGCCGGCGCGGCCCCGGCGGCGCAGTTGCTGCAGGGTGATCTGGCTGTTGGCCTGCACGCGCACGGTCGAGCCGTCGGCCAGGCGCACGGCAACGAAGGCCTCGGGGTCGAGCGCCAGCGCATCGCCTTCACGCAATGGCTGGCCGCGCTGCACCGGCTGCGCCGCCTCGCCGCTGCGGTGCAGGTTGGCCGTGCCCTGCACATAGTCCACGCTGGCCGTGGCCGCCCGCAGCAGGTTCAGGGGAATCTCCAGCAATTGCCCCGGCGGCAGGCGATAGGGGTCGATGTTGCCGTTGTGCTGCTGCAGCGCCTGCCACTGGGTGGTGTCGCCCAGGTAGCGGCGGGCCAGCTGCTCCAGCGTGTCGCCTGCCTGGATGCGGTGCTGCACCGTGGGCAGTCGGGCTGCCGATGCGGCGGTTTGCGCCAGTGCGGGCAGGCTGACCAGCGCCGCCGCCAGGCCCAGCCCGGTCCAACGCACGATCAGCATGACGGCCCTCCTTCTGCCTGAACATCGAGCCGGTAGCCCAGGCCATACACGGCCATGATGGCGTACTGGCTGCCGGGGCGCAGTTGCAATTGCTGGCGCAGGCGGGAGATGTGCGTGTCCAGGGTGCGCGAAAGCACTTCGGCGTTCTGCCCCCAGACGGCTTCGCGCAGGTAGTCGCGCGACATGAGCCGCCCCGGGTTCTGGAACAACAGCAGCCCCAGGGCAAATTCCCGGTGCGTGAGGCTGACCGTGGCTGCGCCGAACTGCACGCTCAAGCTGCTGCGGTCAAAGCGGTAGGGGCCGAATTGCTGTACCTCCTCCGTACTGGCCGGGTGGGCGCGGCGCAGCAGGGCCTGGAGGCGGGCCTTGAACTCGGCCACGCGCAGGGGCTTGGTCATGAAGTCGTCGGCGCCGCTTTGCAGGCCCTGCACGATGTCGGCCTCCTCGCTGCGCAGCGTGACGATGATGATCGGCAGTTCGCTGCCCAGCTCCTGACGGGTCCAGGCCGCAACTTCCGGGCCGCTGGTATCCGGCAGCTCCCAGTCCAGCACCAGCAGGTCAAAGCTTTCCCGGCGCAGCTCCTTGACGAGCTGGGCGCCAGTGGGGTAGCCCTGACAGGTGTGGCCCATGCCGAGTACCACCTGCTCCATCATCTGCAATTGCTGCGGGTCGTCCTCCAAAATGGCTATGCGCATCGCATCTCTCCTTGCTGTGCTGTTTTTTTGTTGATCTTCTCTATCGCAATTACTGTGCCGCCGCCTGCAGCTGGGCCAGGGCGGCATGCACCAGGGCTTCATCCTCCAGCGGCTGCAACTGAGCGGCCAGGGCCGCCAGGGCGCTGGCGCCCTCCTGCTGCAACCGGGCGATACATTGGCCGGCCTGGCGCGGCGCGTCCAGCCCCCGGCTTTGCAGCAGCAGTCTGCCCTGCGCATCGACCAGCTTGAAATAGAACTTGCCATCGGCCTCGCGGTATTGCTTGAAACCGGGCAGGGCCGTTTTCACGGCCTTGGCCGAATGGGCGCCGGTGCTTTGCTCGGCCAGACTGCGCAGGCCGACGGCGCCGCGCAGGCGCTGCACGAACGGCACCGCCAGGGCGCGGGCCTTGTGCGCACCGGCTTGCAGGATGGCCTCGACCTTTTCCGGGTGCGCCATGAAGTCGTCGTAGCGTGCCCGCATGGGGGCGATCTCGCGGTCGATACAGGCCAGCAGGCGCTCCTTGGCCTCCCCCCAGGCGATGCCATCGGCATACGCCTGGCGCATGGCGGCCACCTCCTCGGGCGTGGCAAAGGCCTGGTAGAGCTGGAACAGCGCCGAGCCTTCGACCTCCTTGGGTTCCCCCGGGGCACGGGAGTCGGTGACGATGGAGGCAATCAGTTTCTTCAACTGCGCCGGCGCGGCGAACAGCGGGATGGTGTTGTCGTAGCTCTTGCTCATCTTGCGGCCATCCAGGCCCGCCAGCGTGGCCACCTGTTCTTCGATCACCACTTCGGGCAGGGTGAAATGCTCGCCATACAAGTGGTTGAAGCTGGAAGCGATGTCACGGGCCATTTCCAGGTGCTGCACCTGATCGCGCCCGACCGGAACCTTGTGCGCATTGAAAATCAGGATGTCGGCCGCCATCAGCACCGGGTACATGAACAGGCCGGCGTTCACGCCATCGTCCAGGTCGCGGCCGGCTTCCTGGTTCTTGTCCTGCGCGGCCTTGTAGGCATGGGCGCGGTTGAGCAGGCCCTTGCCGGTCACGCAGGTGAGGAACCAGTTCAGCTCGGCAATCTCGGGAATGTCCGACTGGCGGTAGAAGGTGACTTTGTCCGGGTCGAGGCCGCAGGCCAGCCAGCTGGCGGCGATCTCCAGCGTGCAGCGGTGGATACGGGCCGGATCCTGCGTCTTGATCAGGGCGTGGTAATCGGCCAGGAAATAAAAATTCTCCACCCCGGCAGTGTGGGTGGCCGCAATGGCCGGGCGCATCATGCCCGCATAGTTGCCCAGGTGCGGGGTGCCCGACGGCGTAATGCCGGTAAGAAAGCGGATGGGACGGGAGGTAGTCATAGATCAATCGAACAGAAACATCAAAGGTTGCAGCACCCAGATCAACGCCTGGTTGCTATAGGCCATCAAGGGGCGCAGCCAGTAGGTGCCGACGATACCGGACAGCACCAACGCCATGACGATGAAAAAGCCGTACGGTTCGACACGCGAAACCGCCATCGCACTGCGCGGCGGCAGCAGCCCGACCAGAATGCGCCCGCCATCCAGCGGCGGCAGCGGAAACAGGTTGAACGCCCACATCACCAGATTCACCAGCACGCCGCCTTTGGCCATTTGCAGGAAAAAGCGCTCTTCCACACCACTGCCGATCAGCACGATCAGCAGCGCCAGCCACAGCAGCGCCTGCAGCAGATTGGCTGCCGGCCCGGCCAGGGCCACCCAGATCATGTCGCGCTTGGGGTGGCGCAGGTTGTTGAAATTCACCGGCACCGGCTTGGCATAGCCGAACAGGAACGCCCCCGAGGTGGAAAAGTACAGCAGCGCCGGAATCAGGATGGTGCCCACCGGGTCGATGTGCTTGAGCGGGTTGAGCGTGATGCGCCCCAGCATGCTGGCCGTATGGTCGCCAAAGTAGCGGGCGGCATAGCCATGGGCGGCCTCGTGCACGGTGATGGAAAACAGCACCGGCAGGGCATAAATCAAAACGGTTTGTATTAAATGTGCAATATCCACAGGGGCTGCATTCTCTCAGAGCCGGCACGCAAATACCGGTTTTTAAAAGGAAAATCTGCTGCTGGCCAGGCCAGGCGGCAGCACGGGGGCAATACCTGCTACAGGCCCAGCGCGGCCAGGCTGCCCTGGCCCTGGCGCACCACCAGGGGGGCGGCATTGCCGACCATGGCGGTCAGGTCCAGCACCGTCGTCGGCTCCAGCGGGCAGGCGCCGGCGTCGATCACGCCATCGACCTGGTGTTCCAGCCGCTCGCGGATTTCCTGCGGGTCGTTCAGCGGCATCTCCTCGCCCGGCAGGATCAGCGTCGTGGCCAGCAAAGGCGCTCCCAGCAGCTCCAGCAGCATCTGCGTGCCCTTGCGATCGGGCACGCGCAGACCAATGGTCTTGCGCGAAGGGTGGCTCACCCGCCGGGGCACTTCGCGCGTCGCATCCAGGATGAAGGTATAGGGGCCGGGGGTGCCCAGCTTCATCAGGCGAAACTGCCGGTTATCGACCGTGGCGTAGCTGGCCAGCTCCGACAGGTCGCGGCACAGCAGCGTCAGGTGGTGCTTGTCGTTCACGCCCCGGATGCGCCGCAGGCGCTCCACGGCATCGCGGTCGTCCAACTGGCAGACCAGGGCATAGCTGGAATCGGTGGGGATCGCCAGTACACCGCCTTTCTGCAGCAGAAGCGCCGCCTGCTTGAGCAGGCGCGGCTGGGGGTTGTCAGGGTGAATCTCGAAGTATTGGGCCATGGCACAGTCCTGGGCGGCAAGCATGACCGCCAAACGCTCGATTGTCGTGGACTTGGCGTTTGCCTGCCACCAACAGAGCGCTAATGGATACGCTCCCCCAGCAAATCCCAGACGGGCCGCAACCGGCCAGGCAGCAGCGCCAGCGCCCCCAGCAGGCAGCGGGACTCCTGCGGGCTGTGAAAATCGCTGCCGCAGGACGCCACCCAGCCGCGCTCACGGGCCACGGCGGCGTATTGCTGGACTTGGGCGGGAGTGTGGGCGCTGGTGACCACCTCGATGCTCTGCCCGCCGTGTTCGGCAAAGGTATCGAACAGCAATTGCACCTGCAGCGCCGGTAGCTTGTAGCGGGCCGGATGCGCCAGCACGGCCACCCCGCCGGCTGCGCGAATCTGCCCCACGCACGCGGACAGACTGGCCCACTGGTGCGGCGCATACCCCGGTTTGCCCGGGGTCAGGTAGCGGCGGAATACTTCGGCCACGCTGCGGCACCGGCCTATCTCGACCAGGTAGCGGGCAAAGTGAGTGCGCGAAAGCTGGGCCGGGTCTTGCGCGTAATGCAGCGCCCCGGCGTAAGCGTTCGGAATCCCTTGGGCGGTCAGGCCCGCCGCCATGGCCTGGGCGCGAGGGATGCGACTAGCACGGTTGGCCGCCAGCAGTTGCTCCAGACCCGGGTGCCGGACATCGACGCCCAGCCCCACGACATGGATGGTCTGGCCCAGAAAGCCTGCCGAAACCTCCACGCCGCTGACCCAGGCCAGGCCCAGCGCTTCAGTGCTTGCCCGGGCTTCTGTTTGCCCGGCGAGCGTGTCATGATCGGTCAAAGCCCACAGATCGACGCCCTGGGCATGGGCTTGCCGGGCCAGATCGGCGGGAGAAAGCGTCCCATCGGAATAACGGGAATGGCAATGTAAGTCCGGACGGTGGTAAGCGAGAGGCATCGTGCAAGCATGACAGTATTTCTCATTCATGTCGGCCAGATAAGAAAACCCGAATATGCACCAGAAGATTTCTGGAGAGGGGCGCAATAAAATAAAAAGCAAGATTCGGCCAGAGTACCCCCAGACCCCGGTGGAATAAGCACAGTGCCTTCAATAAACGCCCACCGGGCTTTGGAAAATCGCACTGTTTTAATCGTAGTGGCGTAAACGCCCGTCTTGAAAATCAATTTCTATATGAACTTCAAACATTTATCCGTAGGGCGCAAGCTGTGGGCCCTGGTATTGGGGCTGATTGTGGCAATGGTGGCAGTGCTGGGCGGACTGCTTCTGTATTTGCAAAATCTCAACGAGGAAGCGGCCCAGGATCTGGAGCGCGTGCAGAACCGCACCGCCCTCTCCATCCGCTGGCGCGGCATGGTGGCGCTGGATGCCCACCGCGCCGTCGTGCAGATGGGCACCACCGACCAGACACTGGCCGAGCGCATGGAGCGGGAATCGAGTACCGGCACGGCTGCCATTACCGAGGTGCAGCGCCAGGTCGAATCGCTGCTCAACACGCCACAAGGACATGCCCAGTTCAAAACCATTGCGGCCGTTCGGCAAACGGCCCTGGGCACCATCCGGCAAGCCAATGAACTGCGCAAACAAGGCGACCTGGACGGCGCTGCCGCCCTGGTCGACAGCACTTTGCGCCCGCAAATCGACCAATACGTCCAGGAACTGGACAAATTCGTACAGTGGCAGGAGACGCGGCGCGACACCGTCAGGCAAACCGCCGCCGCACTGAGCCGGCAGGCCCTGCTGGTCGGCAGCGCCATCGTGGCGCTGGTGGTACTGCTGGCGCTCTTCCTGTCCGCCTGGCTGGTGCGCTCCATTACCCAGCCTTTGACCCGGGCCGTGGGCTTGGCCGATGCCATCGCCGAGGGCGATCTGACCGTGCATGCGAAAGACGACCGCCGCGACGAACTGGGCCACCTGCTGCGCAGCCTCGATGCCATGGCGGCACGACTGCGCGAGGTGGTCAGCGAAGTACGCTCCGGGGTGGACTCGGTTTCTTCGGCAGCCCACCAGATTGCCACCGGCAACCACGACCTGTCGGCCCGCACGGAACAAACCGCTGCCAACCTGGAAGAAACTGCTGCCAGCATGGAAGAGCTGACCGCCACCGTCACGCAAAGCGCCGATACGGCCCGCCAGGCCAACCAGCTGGCCGCAACGGCAGCCCAGGCCGCAGAACAAGGCGGTGCGGTGGTCGATCAGGTGGTGCACAGCATGCAAAGCATCACCGACTCCAGCCGCAAGATCAACGACATCATCGGCGTGATCGACGGCATCGCCTTCCAGACCAACATCCTGGCGCTGAACGCCGCCGTCGAGGCCGCCCGCGCCGGCGAGCAGGGCCGGGGCTTTGCCGTGGTGGCCGGCGAAGTGCGCAGCCTGGCGCAGCGCAGCGCCGAAGCTGCCAAAGAGATCAAAGGCTTGATTACCACCAGCGTGGAAAACGTGGAAGCGGGCAGCAGCCAGGTCGAGCAGGCGGGCAAAAGCATGCAGGACATCGTCTCCAGCGTGCGCCGCGTCAGCGACCTGATCGGCGAGATCACCGCCTCCAGCACCGAACAGCGCGACGGTATCGGTCAGGTCAATCAGGCAGTGGCCAACCTCGACCAGATGACCCAGCAGAACGCCGCCCTGGTGGAAGAGGCCAGCGCCGCCGCCGGCTCCATGAGCGAGCAGGCCCAGCGGCTGGCCCAGGTGGTATCGGTCTTCAATGTCGGTACAGGCCCCAGCACCGGCGTAAAACGCCCGGCACCGGCACCAGCCCCAACGCCTGCACCGCGTGCCTCTACCGCAGCCACTCCGGCACCGGCCAAGCGCACGCCTGCGCCAACCGCCAAACCGGCCCTCAAACCGGCTGCGGCTGCGCCAACGCCCCCAACGGCCAAGCCTTCGGCGGCCCCGAAACTGCCAGCGGCCAAACCCGCCGCGTCCAGCACCGGCGAGGACGACTGGGAAACGTTTTAATCGGTAACCGTTATCTCCGCACATGGCGTGCATTGCACAATGCCGCCATGACGCAAGCAAAATTTTTCCAGGGCTGCGCCACCATTGCGGTGGCGTTGCTGTTTATGGGCTGCTCCCATACGGGGGCCCATGTTGGGGTCGGGGTGCCTGTCGGGCCGGTGAATGTCGGGGTCGGCATCGGCTCGGGTGGCGTTTCCGCCGGGGCCGCCGTCGGAGCGGGGCCAGTGGGGGTGGGGGTCGGTGTGAACCAGCGCGGCCAGGTGACAGGCAGTGCCGGCGTCGGCACTTCGACCTCGGTGGGCCGGGCGCGGGTCGGCGCTGGGGTGGGCGGCTCCACCGTGCTGCACGACCCCGATCGCCCCCGCCCAGCCCACACGGCACCCGTTGCACCGGACAACACCGCGACACCTCCTGCGCCCTCCCCGGCTGCGACGCCCCTGCAATGGCGTGATGCACAGGGCAATCTGGTGCCGGAATGCCAGGCATTTGGCAATTGCCGATGAAAAGGAACCATCCCATGCCCTCCATAGACCTGTACGCACTGGTGCGCCACTTTCAGCTCTCGCCCGTGCAGGCCCGGCAATTGGCCGCCTGCGCCCAGGAACAACCGCCCGTGGATTGGGCCGCCAGACTGTGGCGGGGTCTGGTCGTCGTGGCCGCATTACTGCTGGGCGGCGGCCTGATTTTCTGGATTGCCGCGCAGTGGCCGGAACAGACACGCAGCTTCAAGCTGCACGTGTTGCAAGCGGCAGTATTGCTGCCCCTGCTGGCGGCCATGACGCTGGCGCAGGTACGCACGACCGCCCTGCTGCTGGCAACTTTGGCGCTGGGTGGGTTGCTGGCCTTTGTGGGGCAGACCTACCAGACCGGGGCCGATGCCTGGCAGTTGTTCGCCCTCTGGGCCGCCCTGGCGCTGCCGTGGACGATCGTGGCCCGCAGCGATGGGCTGTGGGCGCTGTGGCTGCTGATCGTCGGGGCCGGGCTGGGCTTCTGGATCGGGCTGGGCACCACGGCATGGGATCTGCTCTGGCAGGGCGGCACGCTGCGGCGCGTCCTGCACCTGCTGCTCTGGCTGCCGGTCTGGCTGGTGCCCGTGCTGCTGCCCCGCCTGGGCTGGGCCGCCGTGGCCCGGCCCACCCTCAGCGGCCCGATGGGCGCCGGGTTGGCGCTGGCCGCCTGGACGGCGCTGGGCGTGCAGTCCCTGGTGCTGCAAAACCAATGGCCGCTGTACCTGCTGGCCTGCCTGGCAGTGGCCTGCCTGCTGGCGCACGCCTGGCGCACACGCCATCTGGCCGTGCTGGGGTTGGGCCTGATCGCCGCCAACGTGCTGTGGCTGGTCGGGCTGGGGCATGGCATGTTTGAACACCTGCGCATCGGTTACACGGAAGGCGGGCTGGCCTTGATGACCCTGATGATTGCCCTGAGCGTCGGCGGCAGCGCCCACTGGCTTTACCGCCTGCAAAAGGAGTCCGCACAATGACGACGACAACGCAGCCCCCCGCCCCCGCATGGTGGCCCCGCGCCCAGGCCGAAGGCTTGCTGCCCACCGATGCCCTGCCGCCTGCCACGCCGCCCGCGCCGTCATGGATCGTCCTGGCACTGAGTTTTTTTGGCGCCCAACTGGTGCTATGGCCGTTTCTGGGCCTGCTGGCCATGACGCTGGGGAACGCGCTGTCCTCTTTCAGCGGCGCCCTGCTGACCAGTCTGGTGCTGGCGGCAGCGGCCATCTGGCTGCTGCGCAGCAGCCAGGCTCTGTTTGCCGAGCAACTGGGTTTTAGCCTGCTGCTGGCCGCCCAAGCGCTGTGGCTGTGGGCCTTCGTGCAGGATTTCCGCTCCGAAACGCTGGGCACGGTCACGGCCAGCCTGCTGGCCTTCCAGGCCGCTCTGGCCTGGATCGTGCCCCAGGCATGGCTGCGCCGCCTGCTGGGGGTGCTGGCTAGTTGGACATTCCTGTTCCTACCCCCCTGGGCCGCTGCGCAGGGCGCAGGGCAGCCATACCTTGGAGCCATCTTTTCCCTATGGGAAAGCTGGCCGCGCCACACCCTGCTGCTGGCGGGCGCGTGGGCCGTGTGGGCGCATTGCGAAGGCCGTTGGCTGACCCGGCCCTGGGCCGCCAAGCTGCGTGATTTGCTGGAAAGCGCTGCCGTGGGGCTGCTGCTGGCATTGGCCCTGCAAATCGTCCTGCGGTACGTGCTGCTGGGTGCGCGAGGCTCGGCGGACGACCCGCAGGCCGGGCAGGCACTGCTGTGGGCCTGGCATTGGCAGAACGCGCTGCAAGCCGGGGCCGTGCTGGTCAGCGCCGGGTGGCTGCTGCAACGCTGGCCGCGCCGGGGCGTGCTGTGGCTGGTGTACGCCGCAGCCCTGGTCGCCTGCCTTGGGGTGCCGTCGATGGGGGTGATCGTCGTGCTGGCCAGCTTTGCCGCCGGAACAAACCGCTGGCGGCTGTTCTGGCTGGCGCTGGCGGTGGCGCTGATGGAGTTGGGCAATTTTTATTACGCCCTGCAATGGCCCTTGCAGGACAAGGCAGCGGCCCTGGGCATCGTCGGCGCCGCCATGGTGCCGATGCTGTGGTGGCTGCGCGGCCCACGCACGTCACCGGCGCAGGCCACGTCTGCGCCCGTGCGCACGCCCTGGCCGATCACCCTGGTGCTGGCCGTGGCAGGCGTGCTGGCGCTGGGCCTGGTGCAGTGGGACGTGCAGCGCAAGGAAGCAGTGCTGGCGCAGGGGCAGAAAATCTACCTGCCCCTGCAACCGCAAGACCCGCGCTCGCTCATGCAGGGCGACTACATGGCGCTGCGCTTTGCCTACCCGGCAGCCGTTGCCGAGGCGCTGGACACGCTGCAGGCGCAGCAACCCTGGCAGCACCGGGTGCTGGCCGTGGCCCGGCTCGACGACCGGGGCGTGGCGCAGATCGAGCGCCTGGCCCGGCCCGGCGAAACACCGCAGGCAGGCACCGTGCTGCTGCCGCTGAAACGGCTCAAAGGACGCTGGGTGGTGGTGACGGATGCCTTCTTCTTCCCCGAAGGGCAAGGCCGCCCCCTGGCCGCCGCGCGGTTTGGCGAGTTCCGCGTGCTGGCCGACGGACAGGCGCTGCTGGCGGGGCTGGCCGCTGCCGACCTGACCGCCATCCAGCCCGGGAAGCTGCCCATGCCGCCGGCGCCGGAAGCGCCAGAGGACTGACGGCGACAATCGGCCCGGGGATGCCGCCGGTTTTCGGCAGGAATCGAAAAATATGAAAAAAAGAGAGCTGCTTCCGATGATAAATAAACGATTTCAAATATAAAAGATATTGATCTTGTTTATCTATCAGCGCAAGCAGCTCCTTTTATTCAAAGAGTCCGCGAAAAAAAACCGGGCCAGGCCCGGTTTGCACTACCCCAGGGCTGCGCCCATCAGTAGCTGTAGACCCCCTGGCCGGTCTTGCGGCCCAGGCGGCCTGCCGCCACGTATTCCTTGAGCAGCGGGCAGGGGCGGTATTTGCTGTCGCCGAACTGGTCGAGGAAGACGTTCATCACCGCCAGGCACACGTCCAGGCCCACCATGTCGGCCAGGGCCAGCGGGCCGATGGGGTGGTTGCAGCCCAGCTTCATGCCGGCGTCGATGTCCTCGGCGGTGGCCAGCCCTTCGGCCAGTACGAAGAAGGCTTCGTTGATCATCGGGATCAGCACGCGATTGACGACGAAGCCCGGGGCGTTCTTCACCGTGATCGGCGTCTTGCCCAGGCGCTCGGCCAGATCCTGCACGGCAGCGTGGGTGGCGTCGGAGGTCTGCAGGCCACGGATCACCTCCACCAGCGCCATCATCGGCACGGGGTTGAAGAAGTGCATGCCGATGAACCGGTCGGCGCGGCCCGTGGCGGCGGCCAGCTTGGTGATGGAGATGGACGAAGTGTTCGAGGCAATGATCGCCTCGGGCGCGGCCAGGGCATCGGCTTCCTGCAGGATTTTGACCTTCAGCGCCTCGTTCTCGGTGGCCGCCTCGATGATGATCTGGGCCGCTTTCAGCGCCGTGTAGTCGGTCGAGGTCTGGATGCGGGCCAGGGCGGCCTCCTTGTCGGCCACGGTGATTTTTTCTTTCTTGATCAGGCGGTCGAGGCTGCCGGCCACGGTGGCCACGCCTTTTTGCACGGCAGCGTCGGAGATATCGACCATCACCACGTCGAGGCCCGAGGTGGCGCACGCCTGGGCGATGCCGTTGCCCATGGTGCCAGCGCCGATGATGCCTACGGTTTGAATTTGCATAGGGGTTCCTGCAAGAGGTTGAACAAACGCGCATCCTAGTCAATTTCGCTGGCCGTCCGGGACGCCTGCGCCACTTAAACTTGAGTGAAACTACAGGTTTGTTGAAAAGACTTGTGATACCTAGGGTTTCTACTGAAAATCCGCTGTTTTGCTTCATTTTGTTAATGAAGTAACCTTTCCCGATTTATTTCTTCTCAGGTTCAGCGTTTCATCCCGGTTTCCAGCAAGACCTGCCCGGCACGTCCGGCAAGAAAATCGGTGGATTGACAACCGGAATTCATCACCAAGGAGTATTGATGACTGCGACTTCCCCCTTCAGCCTGGCTGGCAAAAAAGGCCTCATCCTGGGCGTAGCCAACGACCGTTCCATTGCCTGGGGCTGCACCGAGCTGTTCCGTACCCTGGGCGCCGAGGTCGTGGCCACCTGCCTGAACGACAAGGCCCGCAAATACGTCCAGCCGCTCACCGACAAGGTGGGGGCCGACCTGCTCAACTGCGACGTCGAGCAGCCCGGCGAGCTGGAAGCCGTCGTGGCCCATGCGGTGGACAAGTTCGGCCAGATCGACTTCCTGATCCACTCCATCGCCTGGGCGCCGCTGGAAGACCTGCACGGCGACGTGGTGGACAGCTCGCGCGAGGGCTTCGCCCGCGCCATGAGCGTCTCCTGCCACAGCTTCGCCGAAGCCGCCAAGCTGTGCGCCCCGCACATGACGGCCGGCGGCAGCATGTTGTCGATGACCTACCTGGGTTCGGGCGAAGTGGTGCCCAACTACGGCGTCATGGGCCCGGTGAAGGCCGCGCTGGAATCGCTGGTGCGCTACATGTCCATGGAGCTGGGCCCGAAGAACATCCGCGTGCATGCCGTCTCCCCCGGCCCCATCCTGACCCGCGCCGCCTCGGGCATTGCCGAGTTCGACCAGCTCATGGCCACGGCCCAGGCCAAGGCGCCGCTGCAGCGCCTGGTCACGCTGGAAGAAATCGCGCAATTGAGCGCCTTCCTGTGCATGGACGCCGCCAGCGGCATGAGCGGCCAGACGATTTACGTGGACGCCGGCGTCCACGCCATGGACTGACGGCAGCGCCACGACTGCCCCGGCGGGGCTGCTGCGCAGCCCCTTGTTCCCACCCCAAGGAAGCCTTCCCATGAATACTGAAAACACCGCCAACGACGGCCTGTGGATGGAAAACGTCACCTACGATGAACTGTCCGTCGGCCAGAGCGCCCGCCTGGTGCGCACCGTCACGCTGCAGGACATCCAGGCGTTTGCCGCCGTCTCCGGCGACATCAACCCCGCCCACCTGAACCCGGAATACGCCGACGCCACCATGTTCCACGGCGTGATCGCCCACGGCATGCTGGGCGCAGCGCTGATTTCGGCCCTGTTCGGCACCCAGTTCCCCGGCCCCGGCACGATTTACCTGGGCCAGGAGCTGAAGTTCACCAAGCCCGTGCGCATCGGCGACACGCTGACCGTACTGGCCACGGTGAAGGAAAAGAACGACGAGAAAAAACGCATCAAGCTCGACTGCCAGGTCACCAACCAGCAGGGCGAAGTGGTGCTCAAGGGCGAGGCCAACCTGATGCCGCCCACGCAGAAGGTGCGCGTGCAGCGCGTGCAGGCACCCAACATCCAGCTGTTCGACCCCGAGGCACGCTTCAACGCCCTGCTCGACAAGGTGCAGGCCCTGGAAATCGTGCGCTGCGCGGTGGTGCATCCCTGCGATGCCGGCTCGCTCTCCGGCGCCATGGACGCCGCCAACCATGGCCTGATCCAGCCCGTGCTGATCGGCCCCGAAGGGCGCATCCGCCGCGTGGCCGAAGAAGCGGGCATCAACCTACAGGGCGCGGAAATCATCTCGGTGGAGCACAGCCACGCCGCCGCCGAGCTGGCCGCCGCCATGGCCGCCCGCAAGGAAGTCGAAATCCTGATGAAGGGCAGCCTGCACACCGACGAGCTGCTCAAGGCCGTGCTGGCCCAGCCCGCACTGCGCACCGGGCGGCGCCTGTCGCACGTCTTCCGCTTCGACGTGCCGCTGTACAACAAGCCGCTGGTGATTACCGATGCGGCCATCAACATCAAGCCCACGCTGCTGGAAAAGGCGGACATCATCCAGAACGCCATCGACTTCCTGCACGTCATGGGGGTGGAGCAGCCCAAGGTGGCCCTGCTCTCGGCGGTGGAAACCGTCTCGCCCGGCCTGCCTTCGACGCTGGACGCCGCCGCCCTGTGCAAGATGGCCGACCGGGGCCAGATCACCGGCGGCCTGCTGGACGGCCCGCTGGCCTTCGACAACGCCATCTCGCCCGACGCGGTGCGCATCAAGGGCATCGTCTCGCAAGTGGCCGGGCAGGCGGACATCCTGGCCGCGCCCGACCTGGAAAGCGGCAACATGATCGCCAAGCAGCTCGAATACCTGGCCGGGGCCAACGGCTCGGGGCTGGTGCTGGGCGCCCGCGTGCCGATCGCCCTGACCAGCCGTGCCGATGGCCCGATGGCCCGGGTAGCGTCCACTGTGCTGGCCGTGCTGGCCGCGCACGACCAGCGGCGCAAGAACCAGGCCAATGCCTGGAAACAAGGCTAACGGCAAGGAGCAACAGCGATGGCAATTCTGGCGGTGAATGCAGGCTCGTCCTCACTGAAATTTTCCTTGCACCCCCTGGAAGGCGGGCAGGTGCTACCGCATACGGTATCGGGCAACTTCCAGGGGCTCGAACCCGGCGGCCAGCCCTGCCTGGGTTGGAAGCACCAGGGCCAAAAACACGAGGAAACGCTGACCGTCCCTGCGGGAAAAGCACCTTTTCAAGTCGCACTGGCCCGCCTGCGCACCCTGGTGCAGGAGCTGGCCGAGGCGCAGGGGCTGGATGCCGTCGCCCACCGCGTGGTGCATGGCGGCGGCGTCTTCAGCGCCAGCGTCGCGGTGACGGACGCTGTGCTGGCGCAACTGGAGCGCTTCAACTCCCTGGCGCCGCTGCACCAGCCGCACAACCTGGAAGGCATCCGCCAGTTCCGCCAGGCGTTTGCCCAGGTGCCGCAGATCGCCTGCTTCGACACCGCCTTCCACGCGCACATGCCCGAGGTGGACTATGCCTTCGCCCTGCCCAAGGCCCTGCAGGACGAAGGCGTGCGCCGCTACGGCTTTCACGGCCTGTCCTACCAGTACATCATGTCGGTGCTGGAGCAGCAGACCATTCGTGGCCGGGGCCGCGTGGTCATGGCCCATCTGGGCAATGGCGCCAGCCTGTGCGCCGCCGTCGGCGGCATCAGCGTCGCCACCACCATGGGCTTTTCCGCCCTTGATGGCCTGATGATGGGCACGCGCAGCGGCAGCCTGGATGCCGGGGTGCTGCTGTATCTGCTGGAGCAGGGCTGGGATGCCAAGCGCATCGAAAAGCTGCTCTACAAGCAGTCCGGCCTGCTGGGCGTCTCCGGCATTTCCGCCGACATGCGCACCCTGCGCGACGCAGCGGCCAAGGGCCATCCCGATGCCATCCGCGCCATCGACCAGTTCACCCACCGGGTGATCCGGGAAACCGGGGCGCTGACGGCCTGCCTGGGCGGGCTGGACGTGATCGCCTTCAGCGGCGGCATTGGCGAAAACGACACCGTGCTGCGCGAGCAGGTGTGCGAACGCCTGGCCTGGACGGGCCTGCGCATCGACCCGCAACGCAACCGCGAAGCCGACGGCAAGCACGCCTGGGCCGTCCACGCCCCGGACAGCCGCATCGAAATCTGGGTCATCCCCACCGACGAAGGCCGTGTCGCCGCCCGCGAAGCCGCCGCCCTGCTGCGCCAGGAATGTGCTGCGGCGTAACTTTTTGCGCCATCCCCCTCTTCGCAGGGGGATGGCGTGGGCGATGGGTGCGTCGGGGCTGATCGGCAGCGCTGCGCAGCCGCCTAGGCGAACAGCGGCTGGGTGCCCCAGCTTTGCCACCAGGCATGCACCTGGCTGGCCGGCAGGGGGCGGGACAAACCGAAGCCTTGCATCAGATCGCAGCCCAGGCTGCGCAGCAGTGCCTGCTGCGCGTCCTGTTCGACGCCTTCGGCAAGCACCTTGAGCTGCAGGCTGCGGCCCATTTGAATGATGGCGGTGACGATGGCCACATCGTCCGCATTGTGCGGGGTGTCGGTGATGAAGGAGCGGTCGATCTTGAGCTTGTCGATCGGGTAGCGCTTCAGGTAGGCCAGGGACGAGTAGCCGGTGCCGAAGTCGTCGATGGCGATATGCACGCCCAGCGCCCGCAGGGCCTTGAGGATGCTGTGCGCCGGGCTGGACTGCTGCATCAGCACCGATTCGGTGATTTCGATTTCCAGGTACTGCGGGGCCAGGCCGGTGGTTTTCAGCGCCAGCTCGATATCGGCCAGCACATCGCGCTGGCGCAACTCCAGCGGCGAAATGTTCACCGCCACCGGCACCTTGGGCAGCCCGGCGTCGTGCCAGGCTTTGAGCTGGCGGCAGGCCTCGAACAGCACCCAGCGGCCAATGCCGGAGATCAGACGGCGCTTTTCCGCAAAGGCGATGAACTTGTCCGGCCCGACAAGGCCGCGTTGCGGGTGGTTCCAGCGCACCAGCGCTTCAAAGCCCGCCAGGGTATTGGTTTTCAAACACAGTTGCGGCTGGTAGTGCAGCACCAGCTGGTTCTGCTCGATGGCTTCGCGCAACTGGCGCTCCAGCACCAGCTCTTCGTAGGGAACCGTGCCGTCCATCGACGTGGCATAGACCTGGGTATTGGCCCCGCCGTTTTCCTTGGCGACCAGCATGGCCTGGTTGGCCTGACGCAGCAGCTCTTCGGACTTGCGGCTGTGCTCGGGAAACAGGCTGATGCCAATGGAGGGCGTGAGCGAAATCGGCATCCCGGCCAGCGCGTGCGGGGCGTGGATGGACAGCAGCAGCTTCTCGGCGACGGCCTTGGCCTCCTGGCAGCTACTGATCTGCGTGACCAGCACGACAAATTCATCGTTGCCCAGCCGGGCCACGAAATCCTCCGGGCCGATGTTCGCCTTCAGGCGCAGGGCCATGGCTTGCAGCACCTCGTCGCCCGCAAAGTAGCCCAGGGAGTCATTGAGGGTTTTGAAATGGTCCAGGTTGATGAACAGCAACGCTGCCTGCCGCTGCTGCTCGGCCAGCCGGTGCAGGGTCTGTTCGGTGTAGCGCAACAGGTGCTGACGGTTGGGCAGCCCGGTGAGCAGGTCGTGCTGGGTCATGAAGACGGCTTGCGCCTGGGCCTGCTTGCGCACGGAAATATCGCGGGCCACCACGATGCGCTGGGTGGTGCCGTCGGTCTGGGAAAGGCTTCGCCCGGTGACTTCGACGTCGATGCAGCGCCCGTCACGGCGCATGATCATGACCTCGTACGGGTCCTCGTAGTTCTGGTGGGCGTACCCCATGGTGCGCACCCGGTCGTCAGGGTGAACCAGATCGAAGATGCTGCGCCCGCGCAGGCTCTCGACGCTGTAGCCGGTGATCCGCTCGGCTGCCTGGTTGGCATCCAGAATGGTGCCGTTCTGGTGGAAGATGATGATTTCTTCCGAGGCCGCGTTGAATTTCTCCAGCCGTTCCTGGCTGGCCCGCGCCGCCTGCTCGGCACGCCAGTTGTGGGTGATGTCGTAGACCAGCAGAAATACGCCCTGCACCGCATCGTTCTCGGTATGCGGGGCCAGGTGTATCTCCAGCATCCGGGTATCGCCACGGCTGCCTTGCATCGGCAGGCTGTAGTGCTGCGGCACGCCGGCCAGGCATTGCTCAAGGTGGCGGAGGTTGCTCTGCCACACCGGCGGCGACAGGATTTCCTGCAGGGTCCGTCCCAGCAGGGCCTTGCCGTTGGGCTGGCCGCAGGCTTGGGCGTAGCGCTCGTTGGCAAACAGGCAGCGCAGGCTGGGTGCCTCGAAATAGGCCATCTGGGCAGGCATGGCATCCGCTACCGAACGAAGCAGTGAAAACTGTACTGCTGCGGTCGGTGCGTGGTGAGATGCTTGCGCTGGTTGCGTGTGGTCCGCCGCGTGCCCTTGTTGCATGGCGCGGTTTATAGCTGATTTCCGGGGGCATGAACTTGATATAGGCTTGGTGTTTATATTGAGTAGCGTTGTCACCACAACCTCAGAGAAATTATGTATTCCCTATTGCAACGGGTGCGCAGCGCCCGGGTGGAAGTGGCCGGGCAGGTGGTCGGACAGATCGGCCCCGGCCTGCTGGTTCTGGTCTGTGCCGAACAGGGCGATACCGCACAGCAGGCCGACAAGCTGCTGGCCAAGGTTCTGAAACTGCGCATCTTTGCCGATGCCGACGGCAAGATGAACCGCAGCGTGCAGGACGTGGGCGGCGGCCTGCTGCTGGTCAGCCAGTTCACCCTGGCCGCCGATACCTCGGGCGGCAACCGCCCCAGCTTTACCCAGGCCGCCAGCCCGCAGGAGGGGCAGCGGCTGTACGATTACTTGGTGCAGCAGGCCCGCGCCGCGCACCCGCAGGTGGCGACGGGTGAATTTGCCGCCGACATGCAGGTGCATCTGGTCAACGACGGGCCGGTGACGATTCCGCTGCGCGTGGCCCCGCCGGGGTGAACTTGCCGGGCATCCCTTACAATCGCGCCCTTCTTCTTTCCGAGGAGCGTTGCAGCGTCCGGGCGTACCGATCAGCCCCGGCGTGAGGCTCGGAAAGGCGGCAGTGCGGCTCGCGGCCCCTGCCTCTCTGGCAACGACGCTCACCCACGCTTCGGTGCGGTGAGGCCAGACCCTCCCCTGCGTCCGTAGTGTGGTTGTTTTCCCAATGTTGATTTGCACTGGAGCAACCATGAGCACCCCCGCCCATTCCTCTTTCAACGC
This sequence comes from Comamonas nitrativorans, assembly GCF_042654765.1. Classification (NCBI taxonomy): domain Bacteria; kingdom Pseudomonadati; phylum Pseudomonadota; class Betaproteobacteria; order Burkholderiales; family Comamonadaceae; genus Comamonas; species Comamonas nitrativorans. The sequence continues at coordinate 54,925 of NZ_JBHSEW010000007.1, forward strand.
TGCCGACAGCGCCATTACCGACATTTCCCTGGCCGACTGGGGCCGCAAGGAAATCCGCATCGCCGAAACCGAAATGCCCGGCCTGATGGCCGTACGCGAAGAATTTGCCGCGCAGCAGCCCCTGAAGGGCGCCCGCATCACCGGCAGCCTGCACATGACGATCCAGACCGCCGTGCTGATCGAAACCCTGCAAGCCCTGGGCGCCGAGGTGCGCTGGGCATCGTGCAACATCTTCTCGACCCAGGACCACGCCGCCGCCGCGATTGCCGCCACGGGCACGCCGGTGTTCGCCATCAAGGGCGAATCGCTGAAGGACTATTGGGACTACACGCACAAGATTTTCGAGTTCGGCCCCGCCGGCAGCGCCCAGGAAGGCCCGAACATGATCCTGGACGACGGCGGCGACGCCACCATGCTGATGCACCTGGGCAAGCGGGCCGAGCAGGACATTTCCGTGCTGGCCAACCCCGGCAGCGAAGAAGAAAAAATCGTCTTTGCCGCCATCCGCGCCAAGCTGGCCGAGGATGCGACGTGGTACAGCCGCAAGAGCGCCCAGATTCTGGGCGTGACCGAGGAAACCACCACCGGCGTGCATCGCCTGAACGAAATGTCGGCCAAGGGCACGCTGCTGTTCCGCGCCATCAACGTGAACGATTCGGTGACCAAATCCAAGTTCGACAACCTGTACGGCTGCCGCGAATCGCTGGTGGACGGCATCAAACGCGCCACCGACGTGATGATTGCCGGCAAGGTGGCCTGCGTGGCCGGCTACGGCGACGTGGGCAAGGGCTCGGCCCAGGCGCTGCGTGCCCTGTCCGCCCAGGTGTGGGTGACCGAGATCGACCCCATCAACGCCCTGCAGGCCGCGATGGAAGGCTACAAGGTCGTCACCATGGAGTACGCCGCCGACAAGGCCGACATCTTCGTGACCACCACCGGCAACCGCGACGTCATCACGTTCGAACACATGCAGGCGATGAAGAACGAGGCCATCGTCTGCAACATCGGCCACTTCGACAACGAAATCCAGGTCGCCCAGCTGGAGCAGCATTGCCAGTGGGAGGAGATCAAGCCCCAGGTCGATCACGTCATCTTCCCCGACGGCAAGCGCATCACCCTGCTGGCCAAGGGCCGCCTGGTGAACCTGGGCTGCGCCACCGGCCACCCCAGCTTCGTGATGAGCAACTCGTTCGCCAACCAGACGCTGGCGCAGATCGAGCTGTTCACCCGCCCGGATGCCTACGAAGCAGGCAAGGTCTACGTGCTGCCGAAAATCCTGGACGAAAAAGTCGCCCGCCTGCACCTGAAAAAAGTCGGCGCCCAACTGACCGAGCTGACCGACGCCCAGGCCGACTACATCGGCGTGGCCAAGACCGGCCCGTTCAAGCCGGATACTTACCGTTATTAAAACAATAGCTTCTTCCGCTGATAAACAAACAGATGTAGATGGTTTCATATCCAGATTTGTTTATTTACGTGCGGAAGAAGCTATCAAAGCAATAACACCCATCCCCCTTTTCCCCTCTCTCATATGCGTGCAGATGTTTTCCTGGTCGATCACGGCCATGCCAGTACCCGTTCCCAGGCGCAGCGGCTGATAGCCTCGGGCGTGCAGTGGCGCACCTCGCCCCTGCTGCCCTGGAAAAAAGTGCTGAAAAACGGCGACGACATCCCCGCCGGGGCCGAGCTGCAACTGCTGGACACGGCAGAGGCCAAATACATCTCGCGCGGCGGCCTGAAGCTGGAAGGCGCGTTGGCCGCCACCGGCCTGCCCGTGTCCGGCCTGCGCTGCCTGGACGTGGGCCAAAGCACCGGCGGCTTCACCGACTGCCTGCTGCAAGCGGGCGCGGCGCAAGTCGTCGGCGTGGACGTGGGCCAGGGCCAGCTGCACGAACGCCTGCGCAGCGATGCGCGGGTGGTCTGCGTGGAAGGCCTGAACGCCCGCAGCATGAGCGCCGAAGCCTTGCAGCAGGCGTGCGAGGAAGTCCTCAGCGAACGCTGGGAGGAAGAGGAGGACAACGACACCCAGCCCCAGGCCCCCTACGCCTGGATGCGCAACGGCGGCGAAATCGCCGAGGATTACGACGACAGCGACGACGCCAAAGAGGGCGACATCGAAGCCTTCAAGGCCGAACGCATCGCCCGTGCCAAGGCCCGCGAGGCCGGCACCCTGCCCACGCAACTGCGCCGCAAGGCCGAGTTTGCCGATGTGGACATCACGCCGCAGTTCGACTTCGTGACGGGCGACCTGTCCTTCATCTCGCTGACCCTGGTGCTGCCCGCCGTGGTGCGCCTGCTCAAACCGCACGGGCAATTGCTCATGCTGGTCAAACCCCAGTTCGAGCTGCAACCCGGCCAGGTCGGCAAGGGCGGCATCGTGCGCGACCCGGCGCTGTACGCCGAGGTGGAGCAGCGCATCCGCACCTGTCTGACCGATCTGGGGCTGGAGGTGAAGGCGTGGCTGGACTCCCCCATCACCGGCGGCGACGGCAACCACGAGTTTTTCGTCCACGCCCAACAAGGGGCGCAGGTGCAGCACCTGGACGCGCCCCTGCCCGAACAGCCCGCCACCGCCAAACCGGCCCGCGTCTCGCGCACCCTGCTGCGCGAGCAGAAGCGGGCCGATGTCATCAACGGCGACGAGGAGGACTATTACAACGTCCCCGGCCCGGCCCGCCCCAAGCGCAAGAAATAAAACGCAATCCTTTGTGGAGACACCCCCGATGGCCCACGCCAGCTTTCCCATCAGCTTCGAGTTCTTCCCCACCAAAACCGCCGAAGGCGCGGCCAGGCACGTCCAGGTGCGCCAGGCGCTGTACGCCCGCCAGCCGCAGTTCTGCTCCGTCACCTACGGCGCGGGCGGCTCCACCCAAAGCGGCACCTTCGCCCTGGTGCAGGCCATCCAGCAGGAAGGCGTGGCGGCGGCCTCGCACTTCTCCTGCATCGGCGCCACGCGCGAATCGGTGCGCAGCGAATTGCAGCAGCTCAAGGACATGGGCGTGCGCCGCCTGGTCGCCCTGCGCGGCGACCTGCCCAGCGGCTACGGCCTGGGCGGGGAATTTCAGTACGCCAGCGATCTGGTGGCCTTCATCCGCGCGGAATTTGGCGACACCTTCCACATCGAAGTGGCCGCCTACCCCGAGGTGCATCCCCAGGCCCGCAACCCCGAAGCCGACCTGCGGGCCTTCGCCGCCAAGGCCCGCGCCGGGGCCGATTCGGCCATCACCCAGTACTTTTTCAACGCCGACGCCTACGCCCGGTTTGTGGACGATGCGCAACGCCTGGGGGTGGGTATACCCGTGGTACCGGGTATCATGCCGATCCTCAACGCTTCCCAGCTCATGCGCTTTTCCGATGCGACCGGCGCAGAAATCCCCCGCTGGATCCGCCTGCGGCTGCAAGCCTTCGGCGACGATACGGCCTCGATCCGTGCCTTCGGCCTGGACGTGGTCGCCCGGTTGTGCGAACAACTGCGCTCCCTGGGGGCGCCGGGTCTGCACTTCTATACGATGAACCAAAGTGCCGCCACCCTGGCGCTGTGCGACCGCCTCGGCCTGTAGACGCAGGCCATCCCCGTGCGGTCGGCAGCCCTGGCAGCGCTGCCACTGCAAGGACAATCGCATGGATGGACACCAATCCACCCGAACGGCCCTGCCGCCGCCCGCACTGACCGACCGGCCCGCCCGCCGGGCACGGCGCTGGCCGTCGCCACTGGCCGCCCTCGCCGCAGCCCTGCTGGCAGCAGGCTGCGCCCCCACCGCCGTCACCCCGGTGGAAACTGGCGCCCACCTGCAGGCGCCCAGCAACCTCACCCTCGTCCAGCAATTGCGCCGCATGGCCCCCGAACCCGGCCTGCAACTGCCCGACCCCTTGCGGGCGGCACGGCAGGCGGTGCAGGACGAAATGGTCGACGAGCAAGGCATCGCCTCCTGGTATGGCCCCGGTTTCCACGGGCGGCGCACGGCCAGCGGCGAGCGCTTCAACACCCACGACTTCACCGCCGCCCACCCCCGCTACGCTTTCGGCACGCGGCTGTGCGTCCTCAGCCGCGATGGCAAGGCCGTGGAAGTGCGCGTCAATGACCGGGGGCCGTATGCAAAAAACCGCATCATCGACCTGAGCCGCGCCGCCGCCGAGGCACTGGGCATGACGGATAGCGGCATCCGCCGCGTGCAACTGTGGAAGCTGGACGCCGAGGAAACCTGCGCCGACCGCGTGGACGTACTGGCCGCCGGGCCAGAAGCAGCGCAGTAAAAATCCACCGAAAAAAAGAGCTGCTACCGCAGGTATTCATTGGTTTTCAGACTGTTTTATGCCTGAAATCTTTTAAATACCAGCGGTAACAGCTCTTTTTTAACGTCCCGTACTCTCCAGCGTAAAGCCCGCGTTCTTGTCCTGACCCAGCAGTTGCACCATCTGCGGCAGCGCCGCTTCCAGCTGCGCGTGCAGGGTAAACGGCGGATTGATGATGCACATGCCGCTGGCCGGCAGCCCCGGGCGCTTGACCTGGCCGTCGGGCAGGGTCTGCACCTTGCCGGACTTCACGGTCAGCGTGGCGTGCAGCCAGTTCTTCCCGGCCTTGGCGGCCAGGGCTTTCAGGCGCTTGGGCAGGTCGTGCGCCTCCTGGCGGCCAATGATGGGGTACCAGATCGCGTAACAGCCAGTGGCAAAGCGGCGCAGGCTGTCTTCCACCAGGGCGACGACCTTGCCGTAATCGGTCTTGATCTCGTAGCTGGGATCGCACAGCAGCAAGCCCCGGCGGTCGGGCGGGGGCAGGAATTTCTTGGCCCCGACAAAGCCGTCCTCGGTCAGCACCTGCACCGATTTGTTCTCTTGCAGTTGCAGCATGTTGCCGGTGAGCGATCGGGCATCCTGTGGCAGCAGCTCGAACAGGCGCAGCCGGTCTTGCGGGCGCAGCAGGCCCAGCATCAGCGCGGGCGAGCCGGGGTAGGTACGCAAGCGGCTGCCGGGGTTGAAAGCCAGCACCGCTTGCGCATACGCCTGCAAGGCCGGGGCCAGCGTGGCCGGGTCGACGGCCAGAATCCGGGCGATGCCGTCCAGCGACTCGCCGCTGGTATGGGCAAAGTCGCCATCCAGGCGGTACAGCCCGGCGCCCGCATGGGTGTCGATGACGGACAGCGGCGTGTCCTTTTGCGCCAGGTACTGGGCAATGGCGATCAGGGTGGTGTGCTTCAGCACATCGGCATGGTTGCCGGCATGGAAGGCGTGGCGGTAGCTGAACATAGGGGCTGCGGTGGGGAAAACGGTGGAAAAGTCTGGCGCAATACGCTGCTTGGCACGCGCCAGAGTGTTTTTGTATAATGGCGGGCTTCGTAGCGATTTTATGGACCCCGCGACGAAGGCCAAACCCCGGGGCAGCAATGCCCCTGGTTTTTTGGTGTGCTGCCTAAGAGGCTTCCTGCACAAGAAGAAGCACCGACCGCAGAAAAGGGTTCGCAACCTTTGTTTTAAAGAGAAAACCTCATGTCTACATTCAGCGCAAAACCCGCTGAGGTGCAACACGAGTGGTTTGTGATCGACGCCACCGACAAGGTGCTAGGCCGGGTCGCCAGCGAAGTGGCCCTGCGTCTGCGCGGCAAGCACAAAGCCATTTACACGCCTCACGTCGATACCGGTGACTACATCGTTGTGATCAACGCTGCCAAGCTCAAAGTGACTGGCACGAAGAACACCGACAAGATCTACTACCGCCACTCGGGTTTCCCCGGCGGCATCACGGCCACCAACTTCCGTGATCTGCAAGCCAAGTTCCCCGGCCGCGCCCTGGAAAAAGCCGTCAAGGGCATGTTGCCCAAGGGCCCCCTGGGTTACGCCATGATCAAAAAGCTCAAGGTCTACGGCGGTGCCGAGCATCCCCATAGCGCCCAACAGCCCAAAGTGCTGGATATCTAAGGAGTCTCGAGATGATTGGTGAATGGAACAACGGCACTGGCCGTCGCAAGTCCAGCGTCGCTCGCGTCTTCCTGAAAAAAGGCAGCGGCAAGATTACCGTGAACGGCAAGGACATCCAGGAATACTTCGGCCGTGAAACCTCCATCATGGTGGCCAAGCAGCCCCTGGTGCTGACCGGCAACGTGGAAGCTTTCGACATCCAGATCAACGTGCGCGGCGGCGGCGAATCCGGCCAGGCCGGTGCAGCCCGCCACGGCATCACCCGCGCCCTGATCGACTACGACGCAGGCCTGAAGCCGGTGCTGAGCCAGGCTGGCTACGTCACCCGCGACGCCCGCGAAGTCGAACGTAAAAAGGTCGGTCTGCGTTCCGCACGCCGCGCCAAGCAGTTCTCCAAGCGTTAATCGCGCCGGGCAGTTTCTGCTGCAAAAGCCGCCTCGCCACGAGGCGGTTTTTTTATTTCAGGATGACTCCAGTACCGCACTTTGCTGGACTACGCCACAGCCATATACAGCAGGTTTATCAATAACTTAGGCGATTTCAACATATGCCGGTGCTTTCTGAAACTTGACCCGGCTTCCCTTCTACTGGCTCCTACGAGGCTCCTGGGAATCGGGTCTTTCCGAGGAGTCATCATGGCTAAGATCAAGCTCACCAAGTCCGCAGTCGATGCGGCACAACCCCAAGCGCAAGCCATCGAGCTGCGCGATACCCTTGTTCCCGGATTCCTGTGCAAGATTACGCCAGCCGGTCGCAAGGTGTTCATGCTCCAGTACCGAACCAACGCCGGCGAGCGACGCAAGCCGGCCCTGGGCCTGTTCGGCGAGCTGACCGTTGAACAGGCCCGCTCGCTGGCGCAGGAATGGCTGGCCCAGGTGCGCCGGGGCGGCGATCCGGCAGCGGACAAGGCCGAGGCACGCCAGGCACCCACCGTTGAGGAGTTGTGCAAGAAGTTCATGGAGGACTACTCCAAGAAGCGCAACAAGCCCAGCACCCGAGTCGGCTATCAAGGCGTCATCGACCGCTGCATCATCCCGCTGCTGGGCCGCAAGAAGGTTCACGACGTGAAGCGGCCGGACGTTGCCGGGCTGATGGAGAAACTTTCATACAAGCAGACCGAGGCGAACAAGGCGTTCAGCATCCTGCGCAAGATGTTCAACATGGCGGAGGTGTGGGGCTATCGGCCAGACGGCACCAATCCTTGCTGCCATGTCCCGATGTTCCCTGCCGGCAAGTCCACCCATCTCATCAGCGACGACGACATGGGCAAGCTGTTCCGGCAGCTCGACAAGATCGAGGTGGAAGGGCTTGAGAACTACGTCATCCCTCTGGCGATTCGCCTGCAATTCGAGTTCGCCGCCCGCCGCTCTGAAATCGTCACGCTCGAATGGGAATGGGTCGATCTGGAGAATCGGCGCGTCGTCTGGCCCGACAGCAAGACCGGCGGCATGTCCAAGCCCATGAGCGAGGAAGCCTACCGGCTGCTTTCGACGGCACCGAGACAGGAAGGCAATCCCTATGTGCTGCCGTCGCCACGCCATCCGGCGCAACACCTGACCACAGGCGAATATTACGGCGGCTGGTGCCGCGCGCTCAAGGCGGCGGGCGCGACGCACGTGGGGACGCATGGCATCCGCCATCGCTCTGCGACCGACATTGCCAATTCAGGTATCCCGGTCAAGGTCGGCATGGCGCTGACGGCGCACAAGACCGTTGTGATGTTCATGCGCTATGTCCACACCGAGGACGATCCGGTGCGCGAGGCGGCTGAACTGGTGGCGAACCGGCGCAAGGCAATTACCGGCGCCAAGCAGCCTCCTGCGGAGGCGACAGCATGACCAGGCGCCGGTCATCTGTGGCATCGCCCGTAGCGCCGTCGGCGCTGCTGGGCGACATTCGGGCACTGATCGAGACGGCGCGTAAGCACGCCGCCTCGACGGTGAATAGCGAGCTGACGATGCTCTATTGGCGCATCGGCCAGCGCATCCATACGCAGGTCTTGGACGGGCGCCGGGGCGCTTATGGCAAGGAAGTCCTGCCTACCCTGGCGGCGCAGTTGGTGAAGGAGTACGGCAACAGCTTTGCTGAGCAAAACCTGCGCCGCATGGTGCAGTTCGCAGCCACCTTCCCGGACGAGCAGATTCTCGTATCACTGATACGAGAATTGAGCTGGACGCACTTCATCGCCCTGATCCCGCTGAAAGATCCGCTCCAGCGGGACTATTACGCGCAGATGGCGAGCGCCGAACGCTGGAGCGTGCGGACGCTGCGCGAGCGCATCGACTCGATGCTGTATGAGCGCACGGCGCTGTCCCAAAAGCCGGGCGAGACGATCGCGCAGGAGCTGGCGGCGATGCGCGATGCGCAGCGCATGTCGCCCGCCCTGGTCATGCGCGACCCGTACATCCTCGACTTCCTGGGGCTGCGGGACACTTGGCAGGAAGGCGACTTGGAGGCGGCGATCATCCGCGAAATGGAGTCGTTCTTGTTGGAGCTTGGCGCGGGTTTCAGCTTCGTGGCCCGGCAGAAGCGCATCCAAATTGACGGCGAGGATTTCCACCTCGACCTGCTGTTTTATAACCGCAAGCTGCGGCGACTGGTGGCAGTGGAGTTGAAGGTCGGCGAGTTCAAGGCGGCTTTCAAGGGACAGATGGAGCTTTACCTTCGCTGGCTGGACAAGCACGAACGCGAATCGGAAGAAGCCTCGCCGCTGGGGATCATCCTTTGCACCGGCAAGAAGCGCGAGCAGATCGAGTTGCTGGAGCTGGACAAGTCGGGCATCCATGTAGCCGAGTATTTGACCGCCTTGCCGCCGAGGGGCGTGCTGGTGGAGCGGCTGCAACAGGCAACGCAGCGGGCGCAGTTGCAGATCGAGCAGCGCAAGACCGACAACGAGTAGTCCTGTCCCAAGCAGTCGGGCGTCCCGGCGTGCCGCCGTCGGGTTCGCGGGCTGCGCCCCGCGCTTCGTGCCGAATCGCGGCCATCCGGCTTTGACCCCTGACGCCTCCGGCCCTCTCGGGCCTGCGTGCTCCGCTTGCCCCAAAAACCGACTGTGTGCAGTGGGCGGGTGTGGGCGGTCTTGCTGTTCCCTTCACCGTATCACGGCGTTCTCGCCGTCAAGGGCGGCGCGTGCCATGCACGCTTGCGTCCTGGCGGCCGTCTGCGACCCCTGACTGCTTGCGCTGCGCCGTGCTGGCGCCGGTTCCGGGCAATTCCGCCCGAGCAACCGGAGCACGATCATGTCGCAACTGTCCTTTTCCTCGTTCGATGCCTCGCTGATGGTGCGCGATGCACAGGGCCGCTACCTGCTGGCGACGGCCGACCAAATTCTGGAGGCCGCACGCCAGGCCATCGAGTACAAGATGCAGCGCGGTGCGTCGTTCAGTTCGCCGGTGGCGGTCAAGGAGTACCTGAGCGCCAAGTTGGCTGGTTTCGAGCATGAAGTCTTCGCTGTGCTGTTCTTGGATACGCAGCATCGCCTGATCGAATACAGCGAGCTTTTCCGAGGCACCATCGACAGTGCATCGGTGTATCCACGCGAGCTGGTCAAGGAGGCGCTGCGGCTCAATGCGGCAGCGGTCATCGTTTCGCACAACCATCCGAGCGGCAACCCCGAACCGAGCGGCGCCGACAAGGTACTGACCCAGCGGCTCAGGGAGGCGCTGGCGCTGGTGGATGTCCGCACGCTGGATCACATCATCGTGGCGGGTGGCAGCACCATATCCTTCGCCGAACGCGGTCTGATTTGACCGAGGGGGCTTCGGCCCCCTTTTTGCTGCGATGGCGGCTCTCAGATCGCTGCTTGATTGACGCGCCGGCTCAGGGCTTCGGCGCTTTCCTTGCGTTCGCTGTAGCGATCTACCAGATATGGCGCCACGTCGCGCGTGAGCAGCGTGAACTTCATCAGCTCTTCCATCACATCCACGATGCGGTCGTAATAGGCCGAGGGCTTCATGCGTCCCGCTTCATCGAACTCCTGGTATGCCTTGGCGACCGAAGACTGGTTTGGGACGGTCAGCATCCGCATCCAGCGGCCCAACACGCGCATTTGGTTAACGGCGTTGAAGGACTGCGATCCACCCGACACCTGCATCACCGCCAACGTCTTGCCCTGTGTCGGGCGCACCGCGCCGACCGACAGAGGAATCCAGTCTATTTGGGTCTTCATCAAGCCGGTCATGGCACCGTGGCGCTCGGGCGAACTCCACACCATGCTTTCGGCCCATTGCACCAGTTCGTGCAGTTCCCTGACCTTTGGGTGATCGTGAGGCGCGTCATCCACCAACGGCAGGCCCGAGGGGTTGAACATCCGTGTCTCACCGCCGAGCGCGCTCAGGATGCGTGCCGCTTCTTCGGCAGCCAGGCGGCTGAACGAGCGTTCGCGCAGCGAGCCGTAAAGCAGCAGGAAGCGCGGCGCGTGGGTGGCACGCTCGGGTGCCATCAACCGCTGGGCATCGGGTTGCTGGAACAGCGTGGTGTCGATATTGGGTAGGTCGATTCTGGATTCAGACACGGCGGCCTTCCGCATTCACGACGGCTTCGCCGTCTTCCTTGCTGAATGCACCGCGCTGCGGCTGGGGCAGGATGCCCAGCACCGCTTCCGAAGGTCTGCACAGCAGTGTGCCCAGCGGCGAGACCACGATGGGGCGGTTGATGAGGATGGGGTGCTGGAGCATGAAGTCGATTAAATGTTCGTCGCTCCATTTGGAATCATCCAGGCCCAATTCCGCATAAGGTGTGCCTTTCTCGCGCAGCACCGCACGCACTGACACGCCCATCGCGGCGATCAGCGTTTTCAGCGTCTCGCGGTCGGGCGGTGTTTTCAAGTATTCGATGATGGTCGGCTCTTCGCCGCTGTTGCGAATCAAGCCCAGCACGTTGCGCGACGTACCGCAGTCGGGGTTGTGATAGATGGTGATCTGGCTCATGCCATTGCCTCGGTTCAGGGATTCGTGGGGTTGGCGGAATACATGCTGGCGCCCTTGAGCCGCCACCGGCGGCCCAACCGCAAGGCGACATGCACCAGCAGGATGAGCACCGGCACTTCCACCAGCGGCCCGATCACCGTGGTGAAGGCGACAGGCGAAGCCAGGCCGAATGACGCGATAGCCACGGCGATGGCCAGCTCGAAGTTGTTGCCCGCGGCAGTGAAGGCGATGGCGGTGGTGCGTGGGTAGTCGGCCTGGATCAGCCGGCCCATAAAGAAACTGATGAGGAACTGGATCACGAAGTAGAGTGTCAGCGGCACGGCAATCTTTAGCGCGTCCATCGGCAGGCGCACCACGTCGGCACCTTTGAGGCTAAACATGGCCACGATGGTGAACAGTAGCGCCGCCAGCGTGATGGGACTGATCCGCGGCAGGAATGCACGCTCGTACCAGTCCTGGCCCTTGCGTCGAATCAGCGAGCGCCGGGTCAGGTAGCCGGCCAGGAACGGGATGCCCAGGTAAATCAGTACCGCCTCGGTGATCGTCCAAAAGCCCACGTCAATGACGCTGCCTTGCAGGCCGAACACAGGCGGCAGCACCGACAGGAAGAACCAGGCATAGGTCGAGAAGAACAGGATCTGGAAGATCGAATTGAAGGCGACTAGGCCCGCGACATACTGGTTATCACCACGCGCCAACTGGTTCCACACAAGCACCATAGCGATGCAGCGTGCCAGTCCAATCAGGATCAGGCCGGTCATGTATTCCGGCTGGTCGCGTAGGAAAATCACCGCCAGCACGAACATCAGCACCGGCCCGATGATCCAGTTCTGCACCAGTGACAGCAGCAGCACGCGCCGGTCGGCGAAGACCTCGTGTAGCGTCTCGTAGCGCACCTTGGCCAGCGGCGGGTACATCATCAGGATCAGGCCGATGGCGATCGGGACGTTGGTCGTGCCGATCGAGAGCGCATTGAGCGCATCGGGCAAACCGTCGAAGAACGTGCCCAATGCAACACCCAGCGCCATCGCGGCGAAAATCCAGACGGTGAGATAGCGATCCAGGAAGGACAGGCGCGATGGCGTGTTCAGCATCGAATGCCCGCTTTGGGGGCTGTCGTGATTCATGAGATTTTCCTGTTTGCCAAAGCCCGCAGACGCTCCACTCCCACCGGCTCTTCGGTCAGAAGCGGCACGACAGCATGGCGTCGGGCATGTTGTGTGGCCACGGCGTCGATTTCCCGCAATTCGTTGCGTGCACGCTGGCGCAGCAGCGGGGAATGCGGATGTGCGGCCGCCACGCTGTTGTTAACGATCCAGGCCCACGGCTCGATGCCCGCGCGGCGCAGATCGTCTTGCAGGTTGGCCGCTTCCAGCACGGGCGTGGTTTCGGCCAGGGTGACAATGAGCACCTTGGTCTGCTTCGGGTCTTGCAACTGCATCATCGGCGTCGTGAAGTGAACGCCCGTCTCACCCATCTGCCGGGCGATGTCGCGGTGGTATGCGCCGGTGGCGTCGAGCAGCAGCAAGGTGTGGCCCGTGGGCGCGGTGTCCATCACCACGAACTTTCTGCCCCCTTCGCGGATGGCACGGGAGAATGCCTGGAACACCGCGATTTCCTCGGTGCAGGGTGAGCGCAGGTCTTCTTCCAGCAAGGCGCGGCCTTCGGCATCGAGCTGCGCGCCCTTGGTGTCCATCACATGCTGGCGATAGCGTGCCGTGGCTTCCTGGGGGTCGATGCGGCTGAGAGCCAGATTGGGAAGCGAACCTTCCAGCGTGTCGGCCAGATGTGCAGCCGGGTCGGAGGTGGTCAGATGCACGGGCAGGCCCCGGCCCGCCAGCTCCACGGCAATGGCGGCGGCCAGCGTGGTCTTGCCCACGCCGCCTTTGCCCATCACCATGACCAGACCGTGCCCATCGGCAGCGACTTCATCGACCAGGGCGGACAAGTCCGGTGCATTGATCTGGTCGGGCAGCTCGATGGCATCGGCGCCATACGTGGCGTCGGTATCGACCAGCAGGTGGCGCAGAGCGTCGAGGCCCACGAGGTTGAACGGCTTGAGCGCGATCTGATCCCGAGGCAACGCCTGGAGGACAGACGGAATGGCGGCCAGCGTAGCCTGCTCTTTTTCGTAGATGGCAGCGGCAAGCGTATCGGTTTCGGCCTCACCGGCAGGGAATACGCCGTTGATGACCAGGTGTTGCTGCGACAGGCCGATAGCGGCCAGTTCTTCATGGGTGCGGGCCGCCTCGCGCAGCGTGGGGCGCTGCGCACGGGCAACCAGCACTAGACGAGTGCGTAAGGGATCGGCCAACGCCTCTACCGCAGCCTTGTACTGACTGCGCTGTTTTTCCAGGCCCGCCAGCGGCCCCAAGCACGACGCATCGCCTTTGCCTGCTTCCAGAAAGCCACTCCATGCGCCCGGCAGTTGCAGCAGGCGGATGGTGTGGCCGGTAGGGGCTGTGTCGAAAATGATGTGCGCGTAATCCTGCGTCAGCGCCGCATCGGTCAGCAGGGCCGTGAACTCATCGAAGGCGGCGATTTCCGTGGTGCAGGCACCCGACAGGGATTCTTCGATGCCATCCACTACCGCATCGGGCAACACGCCTCGCACTGGGCCGACTATGCGGTCACGGTACGCTTGCGCGGCTGCCTGCGGGTCGATTTCCAGTGCCCATAGATTCGGCACGGCGGCAATCATCGTGATGTGGTTTCCGATGCGTTCGCCGAAAACCTGCCCCACGTTGGAAGCCGGGTCGGTACTGACGAGCAGCACACGCTTGCCCTGGGTCGCCAGTTGCACGGCCGTTGCGCAGGCGATGGAGGTTTTGCCGACGCCCCCTTTGCCGGTGAAAAACAGGAAGCGAGGCGGCTGGGTCAGGAAGTGCATGGGATCTCCTTGTTCAGCAGCAGCGGCCGCCAGAGCAGCAGGCATTTTGGGCTGGCGAGGCTTCGGGCGCCTCGATGCCTGCCCAGCGGGTCAATTCGCTTCGGCTGGGGTAGCGGCCGGCCAAGGCCACCTCACCATCGACCAGAACCAGGGGCAGCGCCTCTTGGCCCGAGCGTTGTAAAAAGCCTTTCACTGTCGGGTTTTCGGCGAAAGCGAGGGGTTGCTGTGCCAGGTTGAAGCGTTCGACCTGAGCACCGTTTTGCTTGGCCCAATCCACATCGGCGGCGAAGTTCACCAAGTTTTGATCCACTTCAACGCCACATACGCCGGTGCTGCAACACAGCGCCGGGTCGAAAATCTGGATGTTTGGCATGGGGAGTCCTTTCAAATTTGGTTGTTGATGAAGTAACGCTCTTCACTCTTGGCCGATGTTTCGCAACTCGCGTTGCAGCGACATGGCGTCCAGGCGTTGCAGTGGCAGCGAGAGAAACAGCTCGATGCGGCGGCGCAAAATCAGCGCGGCATCCTTGAACGCTTTGAGTCGTTGTTCTTCGCTGCCTTCAACGGCTGCCGGATCGGGCACGCCCCAGTGAGCCGATACCGGCTTGCCCGGCCAAAACGGACACGCCTCGCCGGCGGCGTTGTCGCAGACGGTAAAAATGAAGTCGAACACCGGCGCCCCCGGCGCTACGAACTCATCCCAGCTTTTGCTGCGGTAGCCAGTCGTTGGCATGTGCAGCCTCTCCAGCGTGGCGAGCGCCAGCGGATGCACTTCGCCCTTGGGCTGGCTACCTGCCGAGTACGCCCGAAAGCGCCCTTGGCCCAGTTCGTTGAGGATGCCTTCGGCGAGGATGGAGCGTGCGGAATTGCCCGTGCAGATGAACAGTGCGTTGTATGTGGCCTTTGTGGTCATGGTGTGCTTTCTCAACAGCAGGAAGAACGGGGGCTTGCTGTGCAGCAAGCCGGTGCGGTGATCGGCGTCGTGACTGAGGCCGCCTCATGGAAGACCGGGATGCTGCCTAACGTGTGGAAGTGCTCCCAGGCAATACCCTGCGGATCGGTGACCCAATGCTTCTCGCTGCGTGCGTAGCAGCAGGTGGTCGTGCCTTCGTCGAGCAACGCCATGTCGGCGGCTTGTGCGCGGAGTTTCAGGGCGGCCAGTTCCTCGGCGTCGTCAGTCTGGATGCCCAGGTGGTCGATGCCCGGCTTGTTGCCGCGCGTGGAGATGGCGAAGTTGATCGGCGGGTCTTCGAGCATCCACTTCGCGTAGTCGCCTTCGACGCGCGCAGGCTGCGCCGCGAATAGTTGGGAATAGAAGCCGATGCTGCGGTTCAAGTCATCGACGTGCAGGTGGACGTGGAAGCGCTTCATGGAGAGTTCCTTTCAGCAGGAGGCACAGGTGGAGGGAGATTCAGTGACTTCGCATACGCCGCCCTGGCAGCAGTGCTCGGTCATGTAGCCAAGCAGACTGTTCATCTGCGCGAAGTCGGCGCGATAGATCAGGTTGCGCCCTTGCTGTTCGATGGTGACGAGGCCAGCGTGAGCCAGCTCCTTCAGATGGAAGGACAGAGAGTTGCGGGCCACGTCGAGCTGGTCGGCCAAGACGCTGGGCGTCAGCCCCTCGGGGCCTGCGACGACCAGGGCGCGGAACACGCGCAGGCGTTGGGTGTGGGCCAGGGCACCGAGGGCGGAAACAGCTTGATCTTCGTTCATGGTTCGATAATACAACATTTATTGAATCATTGCGCAAGAAGCCAGCAAACAGAACCTCGTGGCGCCCCGGCGTGCCGCCGTCGGGTTCGCGGGCTGTGTCTCGCGCTTCGTGTCGAATCACGGCCATCCGGCTATGCCCCCTGGCGCCTCCGACCTGGGTGCTCTGCTCGCCTAAAACCGACGCATATGGAGGTGCAAGGGAGGCGGTCTTGCTGTTCCCTTCATCGTGCCACGGCGTGCTCGCCGTCAAGGGCTGCACGCCGATGGCGCTTGCGTCCTGGCGGCCGTCGTTGACCCCTGACTGCTTGCGCTGCGCCGTGCCCCGGAAGGGTCGGGCAATTCCGCCCGGCAACCCTTCAGGAGTTCACCATGAACAACGCACTCATCACTGACGAGCAGCGCATCGTGCTGCTGGCCAACGGCCGCGAATCCTTGGAGAACCCGGACTTCGATCCGGCCCCCGTGGTCAAGCTGTTCACGCCGGACGCCGGCGCGACCTGGCTGCTGACCGAGATTGATCCCGACGACCACGACCACGCCTTTGGTCTTTGCGACCTGGGCCTGGGGGCGCCGGAAATCGGCTGGGTCAGCTTGGGCGAACTGGCGACGGTGCGCGGCGGGCTGGGCCTGCCGATCGAGCGCGACCTGTCTTTCCGCGCCGAGAAGCGGTTGAGCGCCTACGCACGCGATGCGCGTCTGGCCGGGCGGATCGCTGTCTGACTCGGCCCTGGGAGCGCCGCAAGGCGCTCCTTGTGCTTTCTCAACCTTTGCAGGAGATCCATGCCATGAGCAGCCATCACGACTACATCATCGAAATCACGGCGCAGCACGATGCGCTCAAGCCGTTTGCGCCGGAGAACGGCCAGCCCTTGCGCTTCAAGATCGGCGACGCGGTGATCTACACCAACGAGTACGGCGCACAGTTTCGGCGCCGCGTCACCGGGTTCTACCAGCCCACCGAGCCTTCGGGGTTGTATGCGCGTGGTAGGCGCTACTACCTGAACTCGACTTCGCCGTGGATGCCGGTTGCAGAATCCAGCCTGCGCCCTGACGACTTGGCGTGATGCCTTCGCGCCCCTGACGGGGCGCTGCGCTTGCCTCCAGGGGAAAGCCCTGCGGGCCATCCCCGCCGCGCGATGCTTGGCGCCCCTCAAAGACCGCCGAACCGGCTACGCCGGATCGGCCAGACCGCAGCAATCACCGGCACAACTGGCTCTGCTTCCCGATGCTTGGCGAATGAGCTTGTGCATCGAGCCTTGAAATCCGGGCGTCCCCGGCCAAGAAACATGGCCGGTCGCGCTGTCGTGCTGCGCATCGAACCCCCTGCGGGGTTTCGCCCCTGACGGGCTTCCATCGTTCCCTCGCTCCGCTCGGCTGACGCCTCCGGCCCGGCTTCCAGCTTCGGGCCTGCGCGCTTCGCTTGCGTGCGGTTCGGCACAGAGGGATGGCCGTTGCCATGTCCAGCCGTCTTCCCTGACTTCATCACCTTGTCCGCGACTGTAGCCCGCGCCCGTGCGCCGTCAAGGCGCGCAGGGCCGTGTCCTCGGCTTCGCCTGCGGGCCGCACCAACCCTGCGCTTGCCTCCTTGACGGCACCCGTTCGCGCGCTCCTGACCGTCGCGGGCGATGAACTCAGGAAAGACGGTGGCAACAGGGCCAACCGGGTTCCTCGTGCCAACCGCACCGAACAGCCGAAAGGCTGGGCTCCGAATCTAGGAATCCGGTGTGCGGTTTGAACAGCAAACCCTTTTCATCAGGAGAAAGACCATGCAACTCGCATCCCGTTTCGCTTCCCATTCCCCGGCACTGCGTAGCGACTACCCGCTGTCGGATGACCAGATTCGCAGGGTGGCACCCTCCATCTTCGCGGATGCCCCACACGAGAGCCGTTCCGAGCGGTACAGCTACATCCCCACCGCCACGGTGCTGACCGAGCTTCGCAAGGAGGGGTTTCAACCCTTCATGGTGACGCAGACCCGCGTGCGCGATGAAGGCCGCCGCGAGCACACCAAACACATGATTCGCCTGCGCCACGCCAGCCAGATCAACGGCGCGGAGGCTAACGAAATCGTGCTGCTGAACTCGCACGACGGCACCAGCAGCTATCAGATGCTGGCCGGAATGTTCCGCTTCGTTTGCAGCAATGGCCTTGTGTGCGGCGACACCGTGGCGGACGTGCGCGTACCCCATAAGGGCGACGTGGCCGGTTCCGTCATCGAAGGCGCTTTCGAGGTGTTGAGCGGCTTCGAGCGGGTGAAGGAATCCCGCGATCTGATGCGCAGCATCACGCTGGACGAAGGCGAGGCCGAAGTGTTCGCCCGTGCTGCGCTGTCGCTCAAGTACGACGACCCCGACAAACCCGCACCTATCACCGAATCGCAAATCCTGATGCCGCGCCGGTTCGACGACCGCCGGCCCGACCTGTGGAGCGTGTTCAACCGCACGCAGGAGAACTTGACCAAGGGCGGATTGCATGGCCGCAGCGCCAACGGACGCCGCCAACGTACCCGCCCCGTGCAGGGCATTGATTCCGATGTGCGCCTGAACCGCGCCCTGTGGCTGCTGGCCGATGGCCTGCGCCAGTTGAAAGCCTGATTCCCCACGCGGCAGGGGCAGGCAGCAGCCCTTGCCGCTTCTTTCGCTGCTGCATTTCCTAACCGCAAGGAGTTATCACCATGAACGCCATCACCCAAACCGAAGCCCGCGCCGTCAATACCGCCGCAGCTATCCCGCTGGAAGCCGCCGACCCGACCAAGAACCTGATTCTGGTTCCGCTGTCACGGTTGGTACTGCGCCCCACGGGCCGCAACGTGCGCAAGAACCCGCGCATGTCCATCCCCGAACTGGCCGCAAGTATCCAGCGCGTCGGCCTGCTGCAAAACCTGATCGTGATCGCATCCGCCGATGGCGAGCATTACGAAGTCGTGGCCGGTGGCCGTCGCCTCGCCGCCTTGAAGCTGCAGGCGAAGAAGCACCGCATCAGCAAGGAATGGGAAGTGCCTTGCCTGCTGGTGGCCGATGGAACCGCACGCACGGCCAGCCTCACCGAGAACGTGCAGCGCGAGGCCATGCACCCGGCAGACCAGTTCGAGGCATTCGCCGCGCTGGTGGCCGAAGGCCGTCCCATCGAGGACATTGCGGCGGATTTTTCCGTCACGCCGCTGGTGGTGCAGCGCCGCTTGAAGCTGGCGAATGTCTCCCCGCGCCTGATGGCAGACTATCGCGCCGATGCCGTGAGCCTTGACCAATTGATGGCCCTTGCCATCACTGACGACCACACTGCGCAGGAAGCCGCGTTCTACGATGCCCCGCAATGGCAGCGCCACCCCTCGCACTTGCGCGAACGCCTGACCGAACGGGAAATCGACGCCTACCGGCATCCGCTGGTGCGCTTCGTCGGGCTGGACAGCTACGAAGCCGCAGGCGGCGGCATCCGCCGTGACCTGTTCGCCGAAGATGACGCAGGCGTGTATCTGACCGATGCCGCGTTGCTGGAACGGCTGGCGCAAGACCGGCTGGCAGGCATTGCCGCCAATGTTCGCGCCGAAGGTTGGGCATGGGTGGATGCCACGCCGGGAATGACCCATTCCGACCTGCACGCTTTCCAACGCGCACCGAAGGAGCGCCGCGAACCGAACAAGCGCGAAGCCGCACGCATCGAGAAGCTGCAAGCCAAGCTGCACGAACTGGCCGAAGCCGTGGATGCCGCGCTGGACGCCGAGGACGAGGACAAGGCCGACGCGCTGCAAGAGGAAGGCGAAGCCGTGGGCGAGCAATTGCAGGCGCTGGAAGATGGCTTGCAGGACTACAGTCCGAACGTGAAGGCCGCAGCCGGGGCTATCGTCACCATCGACCGCAATGGCGAAACCGTGATTCATCGCGGCCTGATGCGTGAGGCCGAAGCCAAGGCGCTGCGCACGCTGGAACGCTTGCGGCAGGGTTTCGGCGGCGAAGGCGAAGCCGGAAACGACGACGAAGGCGAGGACGACGAACAGCCCAAGATCGCCGCCATGTCTGACCGGCTGGCGCAGCGGTTGAGCGCCCACCGCACCGCCGCGCTGCAAATCGACGTCGCCCGGCACCCGCAAGCCGCGCTGGCTGCCGTGGTGCATGGCATGGTGCAGACCATCTTGCAGGGCAGCCACTACGGCCACGACCTGCCGCTGGGCGTGAGCTTGAAAGTGCAAGACCGGCTGGAAGGCATGGCCCCGGACTGGCCGGAATCGCCCGCCGCCGTGGCACTGCGCGAACTGCAACAGGTGGCGGGCGAAGCCTTGCCGGAGGACAGCGCCGAACTGTTCGCCGCGCTGCTGGCGAAGCCGCAAGACGAACTGGTGCGGCTGCTGGCCGTATGCGTGGCTTCCACGGTGGACGTGGTGACGCCCCGCGCCACGGTGCAGCAACCCGGTGAGGAATTGGCGCAGGCCGTGGGCCTCGACATGGCCGCATGGTGGCAGCCGACCGCAGAAGGCTATTTCAAGCACGTTCCGAAGGCCGTGATTCTGGATGCCGTGGGCGAGTACGCGCCGCAGCACGTCACCCGGCTGGCGAAGTTGAAGAAGGCCGACATTGCCAGCGAGGCCGAACGGCTGGCCGATGGTACCGGCTGGATGCCCGCCATCTTCAAGGCCGCAGGCCCGCAGGATGCCGCGCAGGAGGCAGGCCCGGAGCAGGACGCCCCGGAGGATGCCGAGGCAATGGCGGATGAACCCGCCGAGGCGCTGGCCGCTTGATCCGCGCCGAAGGCATGCGCCCCGGCCTCAACCGGGGCGCTTCGCTGGAAGGAGACACCCCCATGACCCGCACCACCATCAGCCGCCCGCGCATGGCGGCGATCTACGCCCCCGGCACGGTACGCGCCCGCCGCTGGCACGGCGAAGGCGACGTGCGCAGCTATCGTCCGCCCTCGGGCTGGACGGCTTGCGCCGACCTCACCGACATTCACCCCATCACGGGCCGCGCCATGCCGCGTGCCGTGTGGTGGCTTATCGAGACGAAGGAATAACCGCGATCTGCACCGCGCCCAGGCCGTGCCGTCCTGGGCGCGGTGGACGCAAAATCCGGGCGCGGCAGTGGCCGCGCCCGGTGTTCCAGGCCAACAGCTTCAATCCGCTGCGTGAACAATGACTATCCGGCAGCTACCCGGCGTTAGCTGAGCTTCAGGATTCGCCTTGCGCCGTTGAGCACTACCAGAGCAATGAGCGTTCCAATCACCAGGTCTGGGTATGACGAACCTGTCCAGGCGACAAGCGCCCCAGCGGCAATCACGCCAGCATTAGCAATGACATCGTTCGCCGAGAAGATATAGCTCGCTGTCATGTGGGCACCCCGGTCGCGCTTCTTGGCGATGAGCACCAGACAAATGACGTTGGCCGCCAATGCAACCAATCCCATGCCCATCATGAGCGCGGACTGGGGTTCACTTCCGAACAATGCTCGCCGAATCACTTCAGACAAAGCCCCCAGCGCGAGCACAACCTGAAGCCAACCGGCAATGTGCGCGGCCTTCAACTTCAAGGCCGCAGTGCGGCCTACAGCGTAAAGCGCAAGTCCGTAAACCGCAGCATCTGCGAACATATCGAGCGAGTCCGCGATGAGGCCGGTGGATTGGGCAAACACGCCCACGATCATCTCGAAGACAAACATCGCACCATTGATGCCGAGCAGCAGCTTCAGCGTTGTAGCCTCCGCTGCGTCGCCCTCGGGATCAGGGCTGGCCGGCTCCACCTCGACGCCCTCGATGCTTTCTAGTACGCGTGCGCCAAGGTTCAGCGGGACAAGGCGAGCCAACACATCGTCTGGTTTTCCTTCGTGAGCCACGGTCAGTTCACGGGCCTTTAGGTCAAACACCAGAGCAGCGACCCCCGACGCATCCGCCAAGGCCATGCGGATGAGGTTTTCTTCGGAAGGACAATCCATTTTTGGAATAGCGAAGCGGGTCTTCCTGGCAACGCCATTCGTGATGGCGGTAGTTTCTATAAATGTTGCGCCGAGGTTCAAAGGCAGTAGCTTTTCAGTGATTCGCTCAGGTTCACCGAAGTGAGTTATCCGCAGCTTCCGAGCGGCCAAATCGAAAGCCATTGCCCCAACCCCCGGAAGGCCACTCAGGGCCATACGGATGAGGTTTTCCTCCGAGGGGCAGTCCATCTTTGAAACAGAGTACGTGCTCGCCCGTAAGGCCTCGCCTGTGGAAACCTGCTCAGGCGTTGTCGGAGTACCGCAACTGCCGGCGCAGCTATCACCCTGACAGGTGCTCATGGTCATTGTTAGAAGCTCTCAAGTAAGCGCAGATCGGTGTTACCTTCCATTAGAAACCCTCAAGTAGGTATAGGGTCAAGACATTGGAGGAAAGCCGCATGAAAATTGGTGAGTTGGCGCTGATGGCGGGTTGTTCTGTTCCCACCATCCGCTTCTACGAGGCCGAGGGCCTTCTGCAAGCGCCATCGCGTACAGCCAACAACTATCGAGACTACGGCGACCAACATGCCGACAGACTGGCTTTCGTCATGCGGTGTCGCTCGCTGGACATGTCGCATGACGAGATTCGCGTCCTACTTCAGTTGCAGGATGATCCCGAAAGATCGTGCGATGATGTCAACACCCTTCTGGACGCCCACATGCGGTTAGTTGAGCAGCGGATTGTCGAACTGAAAGCCCTGCGCAAGCAGCTTCATGCGGTTCGCAGCACTTGTGCGGGGGGTGTCTGCATTGGTGACTGCGGCGCGCTTGAGTCGTTGCGCTCAGCAACCGGAGCCAGCACGTCAAAGTAGCTGTTAGGTGTCGAGTCTCAAGTAGTACCGCTTTGTCGTGGTCGGCCATGTGGCGTGTCGGCTCGATGCGCCGCCGGGCTTTCGGGCTGCGCCCCGTGCCGCCTTCGTCGTCACGGCCATTCGGCTTCAATCCCTCACGCCTTCGCGCCTGGGGCGCTGCGTGCTTCGCTTGCCTCCAGGGGAAAGCCCTGCGGGCTATCCCCGCCGCGCGCAGCTTGGCGCCCCTTGATACCGCCGAACCGGCTGCGCCGGATCGGCCCGGCAAGCGTCCCGCCGCGATGGACGGGTGCTGGCGAACACGCTGCCGCTTGCTGCGGCAGGTTGTGCGGATGCGTGCCGTCCTCAACGCTGGCGGTTCCTGCCCATCACGTCACGAAGGACGGTTCACGGACAACCCGCCCGGTATCGCTATGGAGCTTCCACGCCACGCCTCAAGACCGGCGCCGCAAGGTGCGGCAGGGGCGCTCTCGCCTGTCGTCGGGTGGTTGACCTGGCCCGCGTCAGCGGGCGAGCCGGAGAAGCCTTCGGGCGGGGATGCCGAGCCGGCCCTATCTCCTTTCGGAGCGGTTCGGCCCAAGGCGTCCTTGTCTCGTTGTGAATCCTGGCGGGGGCGCGGCTGCGCCTCGGGCTTCATGGCTGCAACCGTCCGGCGGAAACAATTTCCCCGCCGCTACGCGGCTTCCTCGCGCAGCAAATTCTTTTCGCCTCCCGGCTCTCCACTGCGTTGCGACCGCAAGCGGTGCAGCCAGCCCGTCCCCCGCCGGCCGGATCACAACAAGGACGCGATGAGCGCGAACCTTGTTCAACCGAAAGGAGAAATCATTATGGCCAACATCGGCACCTTCACCGCAGACAAAGACGGCTTCACCGGCACGCTTCGCACCCTGACGCTCAACATCAAGGTCAAGCTGGTTCCCAACGACAAGGGCAGCAGCGAGAACGCCCCCGACTTCCGCCTCCAGGCCGCCGGCCACGACATCGGCGCGGCGTGGAACAAGACCAGCGAAGCCGGGCGGGAATACAAGTCCGTGACCCTCGACGATCCTTCGTTCCCGGCGCCGGTCTATGCCCGCCTGATCGAAGGCGAGAACGGCACGCACGATCTGATCTGGTCACGCAGCAGGCCGCAAGCGGCCTGACGGCTACCCCAAGCACCCCGCCCATTGCGGCGGGGTGCAGCGTTGCTTATCGCAGCACCGAACACGCGGCAGCGGGAAACCGTCAGCTCGCGCCCGATCGTTTCTGGTTCCGGTATTGCCGCAGTCATATTCAGCAGGTTCAATGCCCGTGGAGGCAAATCCAAGATGGCGTGTCGGCGCTGCTAGCACCGCCGGGCTTTCGGGCTGCGCCCCGTGCCGGCAAGCCGTCACGGCCATGCGGCTTCAATCCCTCACGCCTTCGCGCCTGCGGCGCTACGCGCTCCGCTTGCGGAATCCAGTCTTACACGCCGACGCGCGCTACGGCGTGCTGCGCTCTTTCAACACCGCCTCAAGCTCCTGGCGTACCCGCGCCAGCAGCTCATCGGTCTTATCCGTGCTGTCGCCGGCATAGGCCAGCGTCAGCAGCGTGAGCGGATGCACCTCCATGACCTCGCACAGCTCGGTCAGCTTGTGCAGGGTCGGGCTTTTCAAGTCGCGCTCCAGCGAACTCATGTAGGTGCGGCTAGACACGTCCGAAAACGCTTCCTGGCTCAAGCCCCGCGCCTTCCTGACTGTCCGTATCGCCGTCGCCAATGAGTGTTTCGCTGTCACCAACTTGGTTTCCCCATAAAAACCAAGATGACAGTCCATTGCGCCCTATAGGGCTACAATCTATAGTGTTCATTTATGACTGAGAGGCACGCTTTCGTGCTTTTACGGAAATCCGCATATGCGGATTTCCTCAAACCCGTGGAGCCACATCCGTGTCTTTCATGGCCTGCACAATTCCGCTTCTGCGCTTCCGTGCCTGTACGGATTCGACGGCTTACGCCTTCGTGCTTCCGCACGAAAGCACGCATCCATTTCGCCGCTTCCGTGTTTTGGCAGGAAGGCTTCTCCTTGCATCGTCGGATTCGTGGGAATGCCAACCATGACCCAACCGCTCATCACTGCCGAACAGCACGCACAACTGCTCGCCGTTGGCGAGGCGCGCGCCGCCGGCCGGAGCATCGACCCGATGCCCGTGGTGCGGCTATTCACCCCGGACGCGCACGCGACCTGGTTGCTGGCCGCGCTCGATCCTACCGATGGCGATACGGCCTACGGCCTGATCGACCTCGGGATCGGGATGCCCGCCTTGGGAACGGTGAAGCTGTCCGATCTGGCTGTCATCGTCGGGCCGTGCAAGCGGCCCGTGATGCGCGACAGTTACTTTCAACCTGCGCGGCAACTATCGGAATACGTGCGGCTGGCGCAGGAAAACGGCTCGATCATGGATTGATGCAAGCCAGCGCAGCCGGGTCAAACGGGCGCATCGTGACTATTTCGGTCTTACCCAAGACCGGGCAGGTCTGAATCCACATCCTTGCACCGAAGCGGTGCGCTTCTGACGCAAACAGTCATGATCCTTGGCGCGGGCTGCTGCACCGTGCGCCATGCTGCGCACCATTTTCGTGGCGGCGCAGCCGTCGCATTCAGACGATTTCAGCAATGCCCCGGAGCGAATCTGTCTTGACACCAGTAGTTACAGCTTACCCCGATTTCGATGACAACCTGATGGTGATTCGATAGCTCCCGCACGACGGAATCCAGGCGACGCACCCCAAGCACAGGGAGGTTCCGTCATGACTGATCGCAGCGTCGAACACTGGTATCCGACAGCGGCTTATCTCTACGTTCTGCACCAGGGCGGCCCCGCGCTGGCTTGGGAGTACCTGCGCCGAAACCCTGACTACCGGCACGACTGGCTGCACCGTCGCCGCCGACCAGATACGGCGCATCGTTGGGGCTTGCGCCTGCTGGAAGATCCCGCCCTGGATGCACGCGACGCGCATCCGGCGTGGTTCCCCGATCACGATGGCGTGATCCAGCTCTACCCGGACGACGACCCGCCGCCGGATGCCGATGCCTTCGAGTTCTGGAACGTCCCAGGACGCAAGCACCTGATCCATGATGGCAAGCGCCTGGTGCTGACGACGCAATGGCCTGGCTGCTGCGTGCGGCTCGCGCTCACGCCGAGCATGGCCGACGGAATGGCCTACCTCTACGCCATCCGAGGCTGCACTACGCCTTGCGCACGCTATCGCGCACTGGCGGCTGGGCTGGATGCGTTGTCCACTGCAACCGGGGCCGCGCCTGCGGCGGCGACCCGCTCGCGGCCCACGCACGCCGCAGTGCTGGAACTGCACACCTTGCAGGCACTAGACGCGACCCTGGCGGGCGCGTCTTTGCGCGAGGTTGCCGAGGGGCTGTTCGGCGTTGATGCCGTCGCGGCCGATTGGCACAAAGACAGCGCCTTGCGTGCCCGCGTGCGGCGCCTGGTGCGCCGGGGCGATGCGCTGATGCGCGGCGGCTACCGCCGCCTGGCACAGCTTCCGCCGTTCCCGTCGCATTAGGAGGGGGGACGTTTCGCGCCCCCTGCAAATCGTCCCTTAGCAAGAAGCCTTGCTTTCTTGAAAGTGCCTCTATCCGGCCGCGTGGTGTGGCCGGGCTTGATAGAGGTACACCCCATGCGACCCTCTCCCTTGCGGCCTGCCGCCGCTACTGTCGCTGCGCCCTCGCAGCCCCAACGCTACCTGACCAACGACGAAGCCGCCGAGTATCTGCGCCTCAGTCCTCGCACGCTGGAGAAGCAGCGCGTGATCGGCGGTGGCCCGAAGTTCCGCAAGTTCGGTCGCCGCGTCATGTACGCAGTAAGCGACCTCAATGCCTGGGCCGACCAGCGCAGCTACGAGGCTACATCCGACCCGGAATACGCCGAACGCCACGCGGGTGACTACCGTGATGGCCGCTGATCGTCGGCGCGTGGGTGGCCTTCGCCATGTCCGGCCCTCCAGGGCAAGCCTTGCCGCAGTGCGAACAGCTCGACCTGTTCCGCGCGCTGCCGGGCGACATGGCGCCACGCGACAGCCAGGACTTGATGGCCTTTCCATTCTTCTCGCTGGCGAAGTCGCGGCGCATCGCGCCGATCGACTTCCGCAGCGGGAACATCACCATCCGCGTGGAAGGCACGGCCGAGCACGGCATCGCCACGATATGGGATGCCGACGTTTTGATTTGGGCGGCCTCGCAGATCGTGGAGGCACGCGACGCGGGCATTCGCCCGTCGCGCCGGATACACGCCACGCCCTACGAGATCCTGCGCTTCATCGGGCGCGGCACATCCCTCAACGACTACCTGCGCCTGAAAGCGGCGCTCGACCGGCTGCAATCGACCAGTGTGGCCACGTCCATCCGAGAAACCACGGGCAGGCGCTTGCATCGCTTTTCGTGGATCAACGAATGGCGCGAACTGGCCGATGCCAGCGGCACGCCGCTGGGCATCGAGCTGATCCTGCCGGACTGGTTCTATGCCGGCGTGCTCGACGCCGCCCTGGTGCTGACCATCGACCCGGCTTATTTCTGCTTGAAGGGCGGCATCGAACGCTGGCTGTACCGCTTGGTACGCAAGCACGGCGGGCGGCAGGAACACGGCTGGCAATTCGACTTCCGGCATCTGCACCGCAAATCCGGCAGCGCGGCTCGCTTCTCGGACTTCGCCTACGACCTGCGCGTGCTGGTGGCACGGCAGTCGTTACCCGGCTACGTCCTCGGCATCGAGCGCATGCCGGACGACAACACCGAACTACTGACCTTCCGGCCCGTGCTGCATACGGCACGGGGATAACTGCGGGAAAAGCTGTGGACGGCCTCGTGCTATCAGGAGTACCCGTTATCGTGCTATCGGGAGTACGCCTATCGTGCTATCAGGAGTACGAAAACGCCGCAAAGCCAGTAACGGTGCGGGTTTTCGGCCTCTCTAACTTACCTAACTATAAATCTCTAACTTTTAGTAGAAGCGCACCGTTTCGGTGGACAACCGCCAAACGGCACAGCGAACAGCGTTTTGCAGGGCAGGTGAATCCCGGCTTTCCAGCATGGGAGGCCGCGTCATGATCTTCGCGCTTCTCAATCAGAAAGGCGGCGTCGGCAAGACCACGCTCGCCACGCACATCGCGGGCGAACTGGCGATGCGCGGTCTGCACGTCATCCTGCTGGATGCCGACCCGCAGGGTTCCTCACTGGACTGGACGCAGCGCAGAAGCCAGCAGGGCTTGCCCCGGCTGTTCAGCACCGTGGGCCTCGCCCGCGAGACGCTGCATCAGGAAGCGCCGGAGCTGGCCCGCCGCGCCGATCACGTCATCATCGACGGCCCGCCGCGCATCGCCGCATTGGCGCGTTCCGCGCTGCTGGCGGCCGAGCGCGTGCTGATTCCCGTGCAGCCCAGTCCGTATGACCTGTGGGCCAGCGCCGAGATGGTGGCGCTGATCCGCGAAGCGCAGGTGTTCCGGCCTGCGCTGCACGCGGCCTTCGTCATCAACCGGCGCGTCAGCACCACCATCATCGGCAGGGAAGCGCGGCAATCGCTGGCCGAACAGCCGCTGCCGGCGCTGCGCAGCGAAGTGCGCCAGCGCATCGTCTTCGCCGACAGCGTGGCCGCTGGCCGGCTCGCCCGCGAGACGGCGCCCGACAGCGCCGCTGCCCGCGAGATCGCCGTCCTCACCGATGAACTGCTGCGGTGGCCGACATGAGCAGCCCGCGCAGCAAGCGCGTCGGCATCGGCGCACGTCCGCCCGCGAATCCGCACGCCGAGGCGTGGATTCGCCAGGGCGATGCCGATGCGCTCAACAAGGGCGACCTTTATACGGCCCGCCTGACGCTCGACGTGACGCCCGCGCTACGTGCACGCATCAAGATCGCCGCCTTCGGCCAGGGCGTGACCGTGGCCGAACTGCTGCGCGGCCTGCTGGAACGGGAGTTCCCCGACAAGCGCCCGGAGAACCTTCCATGAACGCATCCGCCTTGCCTGCCGCTCATGCGGCGACGGCTGCACCGGCTGCTGCGCCGCCGCCTTCGCTTTCGACGCTCGCCGGCCAGGCTGGCAACGTGCCGCTGACGCGCGTATCGCTCGCCTACATCGAACCGCACTTCAAGCTCTACCTGCGTTTCGGCGAACCGGCACGCACGCTGCGGCTCGACCGCTGGCGGCGCTGCGCGGTGTTCCTGCCGCGTGCAATATTCTGCCGCGTGCGCTGGGAAGCAAACGACTACGGCACGATCCGCTGGCAGCTCATGGTGATGCAAGCCGCCACACCGCTGGACGACATGCAGCGCATCCCTGGCGTGCGGCCCGGCGCACGCCTGCTGCTGCACGCCGAAGGCGAAAACGCGGTGCGTGCCGTGCTGGAACGCATCGACGGCATCGAAGGGCAAGGCATCGCCGCCATCGACGTGTCGCCAGCGTACTGGCGCACGCTGGGCAACCGTCTGGCGGCCCGCCTGGCGCTGCCCGAATACATCGCCGAGCGGCACGCCGCCTGGCTGGCCGGAAGGGCGCTGCCATGACGACCCAATCCAACACCCCATGCACGCACGAAGTCGCGCCGCAACCTCGCTCGCGCCTGCGCGTTCGCATCGTGCTGGCGGGCTTCGCCGCCGTCGGCCTCGCTGCGCTGGCCTGGGCGGCTTTCGTGTCGCCGCTGCCGCGTCTGACCTACAACCCGTCCGACAGCGTGGCGGTCGGCTGGTATCGCATCGAACCGTTCGACCCGCGCACCGCCTCGCTGCCACGTCCGTTGTCCGTGGACAGCATCGTGCTGGTGCCGCTGCCCGACAGGGCCGCCATGCTGGCTGCGCAGCGCGGCTACCTGCCGACCCGCGTTCCGCTGCTCAAACGTGTGGGCGCGGTCGCGCCGCAACACGTTTGCATCGTCGCCGGGCAGGTACGCATCGACGGCGTGCCTGCGGCCGCCGCGCTGCCTGCCGACCGGCTGGGCCGGCCGCTGCCATCCCTGCAGCTTTGCCGCCGCCTCGAATCGGGCGAGCTGTTCCTGTTGAGCGTGACCAATCCAGCGTCGTTCGACAGCCGCTATTTCGGGCCGGTCAGCGCATCCGCCGTGATCGGCGTCGCGTATCCGGTCTGGCTGGAAACACGCCCATGATGGCCGCCGATTCGCTGCACGTTGCCGTGCATCTCATCGTGCCATCGGGCATGTCGTTCCGGTGGCTGCCGCCGTGTCATCGCGCGTGCAGCGCGGGCGCATCCGCGCCGCGCCTCGCGCAACATCCGGCGCAGCCGTCCAACGTGCAGGCGTCTTGCCTCGAACGCGCCCGGCCTGCGGCCATTGGCGCGTTCGCCGGCGGGCGGGTTGCAAGCAGCGCAGCGCCGCCGGGCCGCCGACGCCCGGAGCGACAGCGAAGGGCAAAGGCGGAAGGCAAGACAAAAGGACGCGGCACCGGGCCGCGTCGAAAGCCAGTCTGCACGTGGGGGTGGCGCGGCACGGAGCGCCTTTGCCGCCGTGCCGCTTGTGGCGCGAAGCCCGCGCCGATGCGGGCATGTCTGCGTGCTTCGCACGACCGGACACGCCAGAGCTTGCAAGGAACGCGGCCATGACCGACCGCCGCGATGACGATTTCCGCGTGCGCCCCAGCGCCCCGAAGAACCGGGGCAAGGGCCGGGGCCAGAGCTTCGTTTCCAAGGTGCTCAAGCAGGCTGGCAAGGCCAGCGGCGGCAAGTCCTCGATGCGCCATTCCGCCGCGTCCGGCGGCCAGGGCCAGCACGCAGGCCAGCGGCCCGGCTCGCGCCTGGGACGCGGCCATACGGCGGCGCGTTTCGCTGGGGCGAAGCTGACGCCCATGTCTCGGCGCGTGACGATCAAGACCCTGCTGGTCAATCAACGCAATGCCAGCCCGCAATCGCTCGCCAAGCATCTGCGCTACATCGAGCGCGACGGCGCCGGCCGCGATGGCGAACCGGGCCGGGCCTACGGGCCGCAGACCGACGAGGCCGACCTCGACGCTTTCAAGGAGCGGGCCGCCGCCGACCGGCACCATTTCCGCTTCATCCTCTCCCCGGAGGACGGGGCCGAGCTGGACGACCTGCGCACCTACACCCGGCACCTAATGAACCGCATGGAAGCCGACCTGGGGACGCGGCTGGATTGGGTGGCGGTGGATCACTGGAACACCGACAACCCGCACATGCACCTGATCGTGCGCGGATGCGACGACACCGGCAAAGACCTCATCATCTCGGGCGACTACATCGCCCACGGCTTCCGCCATCGCGCCGCCGAGTTGGCGACGGAATGGCTGGGGCCGCGCACCGAACTGGAGATCCAGCAGACCTTGCAGCGCGAGGTGGAGCAAGAGCGGTGGACGAGCCTCGACCGCACGTTGCAGCGTGAGGCTGGCGAGGATGGCCGGGTGCAGATCGAACGCTTCAACGAACCCCGGCTGCAACGCCAGCGCCTGCTGCTGATCGGTCGCCTGCAACGCTTGCAACGCCTGGGTCTGGCCGACGAGATGCAGCCCGGCACCTGGGCCGTTCATGCGGACGCCGAGAAGACCTTGCGTGCCCTGGGCGAGCGCGGCGACATCATCCGCACCATGCAGCGTGCCATGAGCGGGCGACCGCGCGAGCTGGCAGTGTTCGAGCCGGGCGAGGATGGCCGTACTGTCATCGGTCGCGTCGCCGCCAAGGGGCTGGCCGACGAGCTACACGACCGCGGCTATCTGGTCATCGACGGTGTGGACGGCAAGGCCCACTACGTCGCCTTGAACGCCCGCGACGAGCTGGCGAACTATCCCGCCGGTGCGGTGGTGGAAGTGCGTGGTTCCGCCGAGGTGCGGGCGGCCGACAAGAACGTCGCTGGGCTGGCGAGCGGTGGCCTGTACCGCACAGATCATCACTTGGCGATCGAACGAGGCCGGGCCAAGGCTGGGCGCGACCCGCAGGAAGTCGTCGCGGCCCACGTCCGCCGACTGGAAGCCCTGCGCCGGGTCGGCATCGTGGAGCGCGTGGCCGAAGGGCTATGGAAGGTGCCAGACGACCTGCCCGAGCAGGGCCGCCGCTACGACGCGCAACGCCTGGGCGGCGTGGCCGTGGAGCTGAAATCGCACCTGCCCATTGAGCGGCAGGCCCGCGTGATCGGGGCCACCTGGCTCGACCAGCAATTGATCGGCGGCGGCTCGGGCCTGGGCGAGCTGGGCTTTGGCAGCGAGGTCAAGCAGGCAATGCAGCAGCGTGCCGACTTCCTTGCCGAACAGGGGCTGGCAGAGCGGCGCGGACAGCGCGTCATCCTCGCCCGCAACCTGCTGGGCACGCTGCGCAACCGCGAACTGGCGCAGGCCGCCAAAAGCATTGCCGCAGAAACCGGCCTGGAACATCGGCCCGTCACGGACGGCCAGCGCGTGGTCGGCATCTATCGGCGCAGCGTGATGCTCGCCAGTGGGCGTTACGCAATGCTCGATGACGGCATGGGGTTCAGCCTGGTGCCGTGGAAGCCCGTCATCGAGCAGCGGCTGGGTCGATCCTTGGCCGCTACAGTCAGCGGCGGACACGCCTCTTGGGAACTAGGCCGCCAGCGCGGCCCGTCCGTCGGCTAAAAGGCGGCATTCATCATATATGCACACACATGCACATATAATGGTCGCTATCTGATCTCGACGACCCCGGCAGAGCATGAACATCCCGACCCAAGAATCACTGCGTGCCCAAGCCATCAATTCGGCCGTGGCTGTGCTGGATGATCCGCTGTTCAAGGCGTTGCAGGAAACCTCACGGGTCGCTGTTCTACGGCAACTAATGCTGCTTGGCCGCGCGGACGTGGGGCAGATCGCGGAGAGGCTGCCCCAAGAGCGTTCGGTGATTTCTCGGCATCTGCAACTGCTGTTGGAAGCTGGAATCGTGCGCATGGAGCGTGCCGGGCGCCATCGCATCTACGAGGTGGACGGGCCGGCGATCATGCGCAAGTTCGAGGTGATTCTTCGTGAAGTTGGCCGGCTCGCACCCTATTGCTGTCCTGCGAACGGGGCCGAAAGCAAATGATCTCCAGTTCCGTTTTTGTACCCATTATGTGCATATATGCGCATATATAATTATGAGAGATTGAGGCCATGAAGACTTTGCAGACCCTTGTCATCGGTGGCGGCCAAGCTGGCTTGGCCATGGGTTGGCACCTCGCGCAACGGCAGATCGACTTCCTGATTCTGGAAGCCTCCGACCGCTCCGGTGGCGCATGGCGCAGCTACTACGATAGCCTGGAACTGTTCTCGCCCGCCGGCTACTCCGCGTTGCCCGGTCTGCCGTTTCCGGGGCCGCAAGGGCGTTACCCACATCGCGATGAAGTTGTGGCCTATCTGGACGACTATGCGCGGAGATTCCGGCTGCCGGTTCGCACCGGAGAGAAGGTGGTGAACGTCGTCCGCAATGGCGATGGATTTGAGGCGGTGACGGCAAGCGGCCAACGCTACCACGCCAGAACGCTGATCGCGGCATCCGGTGCGTTCGGCATGCCCTATGTTCCCGCTATCGAAGGGCAAGAGCGGTTTCGCGGGCGAATACTGCACAGTGCCGAGTATCTGAACTCCAAGGACTTCTTGGGAAGCAGCATCGTCGTGGTTGGCGGTGCGAACTCCGCCGTACAAATCGCTACGGAACTTGCCGGGGTCGCCCGCGTGAAGCTGGCTACCTTGCAGCCGATACGTTTCTTTCCCCAACGCATCCTCGGCCTGGACTTCCATTTCTGGATGAAGTGGACTGGCCTGGAGCAAACACGCTGGTTGAACGACCAAAGCACCCCGGTACTCGACAGCGGGAGATACAGCCACGCGATAAAGACCGGACGGGTACAGCGCCAGGAAATGTTCACCCGCATCACCGCGCACGGCGTGGTCTGGCCGGATGGCACCGAAGAACAGGTGGACGTGCTGCTGTTCGCCACGGGCTTTCGCCCGAATGCCACCTACCTCCAGGAGTTGGGTGCCGTTAGTGCCGACAACCGCCTGGCACAGCAGAACGGCATCGCGCAGGCCACCCCCGGCCTCTACTTCGTGGGCTTTCCAAGGCAACGCAACTTCGCTTCCGCCACCCTGCGCGGCGTTGGTGCCGACGCCGCGCACATCATGCCGCACCTGCTCGCGTACTTACACAAGAACGATCAAGAAACCGGCCACATGAGCACGGCCTCGGCTTCTACGGATCATGTCGGCTCTATCGCATTGATCCAAGATCAACCACCGCGTAGCGGAAGTGAAATTTCATAGGGAAAATACACATATAAATCAACATCTTGAAAGATATTGCAGGGAGCAATGAAGGCAGGTGAGCTAGGCATAGAACCCAATTTTGTAGAAAAGTCGCTTGATACATTGATGGGCGATGTATAGAATCGTCCACATGGCTAAATCGACGACTTCCCTAAAAAACGTAGAGCGTGTGCCGGTGGACTACACCGACCGCTTGTACTGGAACGGCATCATCAAGATGAGCCTGTCCAAGTTTTTCATTCTCAGTGTTTTGAAGGCGCGGCCCATGCACGGCTACGAAATCGCCCGTGAAGTGGAATGCTCAACCCAAGGCTGCTGTGCCCCCACGGAGGGCACGCTCTATCCGGTTCTGCGTGAGTTCGAGCAAGGCGGTTATGTAACCGCGCATACTGAAACGGTCGCTGGTCGCGGACGCAAGGTTTATACCCTGACGGACAAGGGCCGTGAAGCCTTCACGGTGGCAGTAGATGCCTGGATGGAGGTGGCCGCACACATCACTCGGCAACAGTGATGGTTTTTTTTGAGCTATAACATTGCCCATCTATGTATAGATGAACGATCCATTGAGTATCAATGTATATGTTTGTAGCGACGCATTTTTCGCTCTCACCCACCTCACGAAAGGAGCATTTCATGACCACCATTGAAATCTTTGAACCCGCAGGATGCTGTGCCACCAGCAGCGTCGTAATCGACCAAAACGCACTGCATTTCAACGCCGACATGGATTGGTGTAAGCAGCAGGGATTCGAGGTCAAGCGCCACAACCTGTTGAAGAACCCGCAGAGCTTTATCAGCAATCCGCGTGTCAAGGCGTTCCTTGACGTATCGGGAACGCAGTCGCTGCCGGTCACGCTGGTCAATGACGTGGTGGCGTTAACGGGCCGGCTTCCCAACCGCGAGGAACTGGCCCGTTGGTTCGGTGCAGAGGTCACACCGATCAGCACTGCTCCAACGTCCTGCTGCACACCTACGGCACGTGCTTGAGCGCCAAGCAAGAACCCCTCTTCTCAGATTACGGAACATCACATGTCGTTCAAATTTCTACACAACGCACCGCCCTTCTTGTTCTTCACCGGCAAGGGCGGTGTAGGGAAAACCTCGTTGGCCTGCGCCACCGCCGTGCGTCTCGCGGATGCAGGAAAAAAAGTGCTGCTGGTCAGTACCGATCCGGCCTCCAATGTCGGCCAGGTATTCAACCAGCCGATAGGCCATCAAATCGTCGCCATCGTTCAGGTGCCGCGTCTATCGGCGCTGGAGGTTGATCCGATGGCCGCCGCGCAAGCCTATCGGGATCGTGTCCTTGATCCAGTACGCGATTCGATGCCAGCCGAGATCGTTCAAAGCATTGAGGAGCAATTGTCCGGTTCCTGCACCACCGAAATTGCGGCATTCGACGAGTTCACCGGTTTGTTGACGAATCGGGCCTTGCGCAGTGACTTCGACCATATCGTCTTCGACACCGCACCCACCGGACACACCATCCGCATGCTGGAATTGCCTGGCGCGTGGTCAGGCTATCTCAAAAACAATCCCGATGCCGCCGCCAATCTGGGGCCGTTGGTTGGATTGGAAAAAAAGCAAAGTCAGTATGCCGATGCGGTCAAGGCGTTGGCCGACCCTGCGCAAACCCGCCTGGTACTGGTCGCGCGAGCACAATCCTCCACGCTCAAGGAGGTCTCCCATACCCATGATGAACTGCATGCCATAGGACTGACGCGCCAGCACTTGGTCATCAACGGTGTTCTTCCCCAACAGGCCGCTGAGGGCGATCCGCTGGCGACCACGATCTTTGAACGGGAACAGCACGCGCTGACCCAGCTTCCAGCCAACCTCTCCACATTGCCGCAGGATCGTTTGCCACTTAAGCCTTTCAACATGATGGGGGTGCAAGCCCTGCGCATGTTACTGGGCGAACAATCGGACGGGCCGCTGGAGACATTGCACGATCAGACAGAGACCACCTTCCCGGCGTTGTCAGGGCTGGTCGAGGCATTGAGCACGCAGGGGCATGGCTTGGTCATGATGATGGGCAAAGGTGGTGTGGGCAAAACCACTGTCGCGGCAGCGGTTGCTGTTGCTTTGGCCCAGCGCGGTCATCAGGTGCATCTAACCACTTCCGACCCTGCCGCTCATCTGTCGTACACGCTTGATGGCAGCCTGAAAAACCTGTCCGTCAGCCGTATCGACCCAAAGGTAGAAACCGAGAACTACCGCCAATTTGTGCTGGAAAACCAGGGCAAAGGCTTGGATGCGGAAGGGTTGGCGGTGCTC
Organism: Comamonas nitrativorans; assembly: GCF_042654765.1. Taxonomy (NCBI): domain Bacteria; kingdom Pseudomonadati; phylum Pseudomonadota; class Betaproteobacteria; order Burkholderiales; family Comamonadaceae; genus Comamonas; species Comamonas nitrativorans. The sequence continues at coordinate 90,640 of NZ_JBHSEW010000007.1, forward strand.
GAAGAAGATCTGCGCTCACCTTGCACCGAAGAGATCGCTGTATTCCAAGCGTTCTCACGCATCGTCAAGGAGGCCGATGAGCATTTCGTCATCATGGACACGGCGCCCACCGGACACACGCTGTTGCTGCTTGATGCCACGGGTGCCTACCACCGCGACATGGTACGGCAGATGGGCAAGCCCGGTGAGCAGGTCATCACGCCGATGACGCAATTGCAGAACCCCGAAAAGACCAAGGTGATCGTCGTGACACTGGCCGAAACCACGCCTGTGTTGGAAGCGGCCAATCTGCAAGACGACCTGCGCCGCGCGGGCATCGAGCCGTGGGCCTGGGTGGTGAATAGCAGCCTGGCCGCCGCTCGACCGGCATCACCTTTCCTGGTGACTCGCGCCAACCGCGAATTGCCATTGATCTCCGAGGTGCAAGACCAGCATGCCAAGCGTTTCGCAGTGATTCCATTACAGGCGCAGGAGCCGGTTGGCATCGACTTGTTGGGGCGCATGGCGACCCATTGACATTTAACCCAAAGGAAGGAAGGCAGACCATGAGCAATCAAGCCCATACCCTGGAACGGCGCGTCGAGGAGGTTCAGCATTACTACGGCGGCACCTTGACTGACAAGGAAGATTTGGCGACCAATGTCTGCACAGTGGACGAACCGCCATCCGAGACCATCAAGGCCATCCTGGCGCAAATCCACGAAGATGTGCAGATGCGCTTTTACGGTTGCGGGGCGCCGTTCCCGCCGCTGCTGGAAGGCGCCACTGTGCTAGACCTGGGTTGCGGCGGCGGGCGCGATTGCTTCGTCCTGTCCAGTCTGGTCGGTGAGCAAGGCAAGGTAATCGGCGTAGATGCCACGGCCGAACAAATCGCCTTCGCTCAAGATTATGTGGAGCACCACCGCGAGGTATTCGGCTACGCCAAAAGCAACGTCCAATTCCTACAGGGCAAGATCGAAGCCCTGGACAAGCTAGGCATTGCACCCGAAAGCGTTGATGTCATCGTTTCCAACTGCGTAATCAACCTATCCATGACCAAGGCCGATGTATTGGCGGGCATGGCAAAACTGCTCAAACCGGGCGGGGAAATCTACTTCGCCGATATTTATGCGGATCGCAGGCTGGCACCGGAGTTGAAAAACGACCCGCTCATCGTCGGTGAATGTATCGGCGATGCCCTGTATTTCGAGGACTTCGTGCGTTTGGCACGAGCTGCCGGTTTCCTTGATGTACGGATCACCGCCAAAGCGCTGAAAACCATCGCCAATCCCGCCATCGAAGCCAAGCTCGGCGGGGCGAAGCTGTATTCGATCACTCTGCGCTTGTTCAAAATGGATCTGGAAGATCGCTGCGAGGATTATGGTCAAGTTGCCATCTACAAGGGCAACCTTCCAGAAGCTCCTGACCGATTCGTGCTGGATAACGGCCATGCTTTCGATACTGGCCGGGCGGTATCGGTATGCCGCAACACCGCCGACATGATCCGCAAGAGTCGCTATCGCACCTTGTTCGATGTGATTGGCGAGGGCCGACGGCACTATGGGCTTTTCCAGTGCGGGGCACAGCAGATTGAATTTACGCCGGCGCTGGCCGATGCGGGTGTGTGCGGCCCTAGTGGTTGCGGATGCTAAAAGCCCCCATTTGGTACGCAGCATGAAGTGAGATTAGGAGAGTTCATTACGCCTTCCTGATCTCAGTGTTTTCAAACGGAACAGATAGGAATGCTGCGTAACAGGGGCGCCGCATTGAACAAGGCCGGTAGTTCATGGAGGAGTCCGTATGCTTCCTACACAGTGGCGAAATTTTCTATCTGAGTTGATCGGCGTTTTCACGTTGATTTTCATCGGAGCTGGCGCAGCGATACTAAGCAAGCAAAGCGATGCGGTCAGTTACCTCGGCGTCGCGCTTGCGTTCGGGGTCAGCGTCACCTGCATCATCAGCGGTATTTCAATAACAAGCGGCGCCCACCTCAATCCTGTGGTGACGCTTTCGCTCTGCGCTACCGGCAGATGTTCTTATAGATGCCTGCTCTACTACACCATTGCACAAATTATCGGTGCCTGCTTGGCATCGGCCGCTTTGTTCGCCCTGTTCGGGCAACGGATTGAAGCAGGCACTACCCGAATCAGCACCGGCGTCAGTCTGGCGAATGGTTTTATGGTGGAGGCAATTCTGACTTTCTTCCTTGTTTTGACCGTGTTGCGCACGACCAATGCACTAATCATCGGCGCGATGGTGTTCTTGGGAGCGCTGATCGGTGGACACATCACAGGCGCTGGCATGAATCCAGCGCGAAGTTTCGGGCCTGCACTGTTCAGCCATCACTGGGAATACCACTGGGTCTATTGGCTGGCACCGCTATCCGGGGCACTGCTCGCTGTCCTTGTTTTCGTCTTACTGGACAAGCCCGCCACGTTGCCAAGTGGAAACCAGTGACCGAGCAGCGGCTGGGACAGCCGCTTGCAGCGACGATGCGCGGCGGTAGCGTTTCCTGGGAGATGGGGCGACAAGGGGGGCCTGCCATCGGTTAGCCCGTATGCCCGAATCTCAAGCCTCCGTCGCTTCGGCCTGGTTTAACCACTTCGCGAATCCTCGCGTGCCGCCGTCATCTTCCATTGCCGCGTAGTACACCAGCCGCAAATGATGATCCTCGTCAATCGTCAGCTTGGTGTAGTCGAATGCCACCGGACCGATCCCTTCGAGATGCAGGCGCCGCCAGCCATGGTCAGGTCCGTGAATGTCCTGCCGTTGCCACCATTCTCGGAAGTCAGGTGAGACCTTCTCTAAATCCTTAATCAATGCACAGATATCAGGCTCCTGCGTTGCCTTGACGAAATCACGGCGAAAGTGGGACAGCATTTGCAGCGCCTGGTCATCCCAGGGATCGAACAGCGCCTGAGTCGGTTCGTCAGCGAACAACATCCACAACAAGTTGCGGCGCTCAGGAGCATGTTGGGAAAAGCGAAATACACGGTCCGCCACTGTGTTCCAGGCCAGGACGTCCCAACGCAGATTGATGACATAGGCGGGGCGTGTGATCAGGTCGCCCATGAGCCGATGAATCACTGGCGGTACGACGCACCACGTCTTGCCCGGCTCGGCGGGCGGGCGTTGTTGCGTGAGCAAATACAGGTAGCGCCGCTCCGCCGCATCGAGTTTGAGCACGCGTGCCAGGTTGTCCAGGAAGGTGGCGGACACGCTGATATCGCGCCCTTGCTCCAGCCATGTGTACCAGGTCAAGCCCACGCCAGCCAGAGCCGCCACCTCTTCGCGCCGCAGCCCCGGCGTGCGGCGGCGACCACCCGCCGGTAAGCCTGCGTCTATCGGGCTCAGCCGCTCGCGACGGCTGCGCAGGAACTCGGACAGTTCCTTGCGGGTGCGCTCCATATTGCGAATGATACTCATGCCATTACCTTGAGTAACAGTATAAATAGTTAAATTGTAATAGTTAAAAGACGCGCCCACAATCGGTATATCCCACTGTTTCAGTGCCGCAACGGCCCGCAGCGGGTGCTTGCGAAATCGCCATTGAGGTGTAGCGGAACCAAGGAGAAATGGGCATGTACCAGCGCTTGTTGAGTGAAAAGCTGAATGGATTGAAGGCGACCGGGCAATACCGCACCTTTGTGACCTTGAACCGGATCTGCGGCCAGTACCCGTTGGCGCAGCTTGAAGGCAACGACGAGCGTTCGGTGGTTGTCTGGTGCAGTAACGACTACTTGGGCATGTCCCAGCATCCGGTCGTGCGCAAGGCCATGCACGAGGCGATTGATCTCTACGGTGCCGGCTCGGGTGGTTCGCGCAACATCGGCGGCAGCCACGGGCTCTACGACAAGTTAGAGCGCAGCCTGGCCGATTGGCATGCCAAAGAGGCGGCACTGGTCTTTCCAACGGGTTTCAGTTCTAACGATGCGTCGCTGCAGTGCCTGTTGCGGCAGATTCCCGACTGCGTGGTCATCAGCGACGAAATGAACCATGCGTCAATCATCAACGGCATCCGTGCGACGACTGGTGAGCGCCAGGTCTTCCGTCATAACGACCTGTCGCATCTGGAAACGCTGCTGGCTCAGTATCCGCGCGAACGGCCGAAGATCGTGATCTTCGAGTCGGTGTATTCCATGGACGGCGATGTTGCGCCCATCGCCGAGATTGTCGCTCTGGCCCACCGCCACAACGCGCTGACCTATCTGGACGAAGTTCATGCGGTGGGCATGTATGGCGCGCGCGGTGCCGGGCTGGCGGCGCTCGAAGGCGTTGCCGATCAAGTGGACATCATCCAGGGCACGATGGCCAAGGCGATTGGCGTGATCGGCGGCTACATCGCCGGTACATCATGGCTAATCGACGCAGTTCGCTCGTTCGCCACTGGCTTCATCTTCACCACGTCGCTGCCGCCAGCGGTGACGGCCGGTTGCCTGGCCAGCGTCGAGCACCTGAAAGCGCATGTAGATGAACGCGAACGACTGCATGTGCAGACCCGTCGCCTGCGGCAAGCGTTGAATGCCTTTGGCATCCCTGTGATGCCGTGCTCAACCACGCATGTGCTGCCGGTACGGATCGGCGACGCAGGTAAATGCAAGGCCGCCGCCGAAAGGCTGCTGCGCGTACACGGCATTTACTTGCAGCCAATCAACTTCCCCTCGGTGGCAGTCGGCACCGAACGCTTTCGGGTTAACGCTACCCCGAATCACAGCGACACGCAGATCGACCAACTTGCCGAAGCATTGCGCGAGGTGTTTATGCATTTCGAGATTCCCTTGCAGACACCAGCAACAGCCACCGCCTTACAGGAGGTGTCGTGATATGCCAAAGACTGCCTGGACGGTTCGCCCGGCTGCGTTGGCGGACATCGACGCGCTGGTAGCGCTGCGTGCCAATTTGCTCGATGGCGCATCCGAGGCGAGCTATGTGAGCCGCACGCCCGATGAAAGCCGACGCTGGAAGATCGCCTATCAAGAATGGCTGGCCCAGATGCTGCCCGGCGACGCGCAAGTGCGGATCGTCGTCGCCGAACAGGCAGGTGAGGTCGTGGCCTGCGCCACCGGCCTTATAGACCGACGCCCACCCGCACCGGATGGTCTGACCGGCTGGTGCGGCTGGGTGCAGTCGGTGGTGGTGGTGCCCGCCTGCCGGCGCCAGGGTATTGCCGAGCGGCTAATGCGCGAGCTGCTGCAATGGTTCGCCGGACACGGTGCGACTAAGGTGCTGCTGGAGACGACCCCGGCCGCCGAAGCGTTGTACCGCAAGCTCGGTTTCGCACGCAGCCCGGAAGGCCTGCTGAGCTTCGTCGGAGGTCGACCATGAAGCTGCTCATTGTTGGCCTGGGCTATGCCGGCCAGCGCTACCGTCGCGCGTTTCATCATCTTGCCGGCAAGCTGGATCTGCCACTCGACATGGCCTACGTGGCACGCCGTGAACGCAGCGGCGAAACCCTGTCGTATTACTCCGATGTCCCCCGGGCGTTGGCCGAGTTCCGCCCGGACATGGTGGTAGTCAGCGTCAACGACCACGGGCATGTGGGCATCTTGCGCGACCTAGCCGGGTTCGATGGCTTCGTGCTCTGCGAGAAACCGCTGGCGGCTCCAGGAGATGATTGGCCGCGCGTCTGCACCGGACTGGCGCAAACCCAAGGCTTCGCGCTGGACCTGGTGGAACGCTATTCGTACGCCTCGCAACGCTTGAAAGAACGGGTGGCCCAGCAGGGCTGGTCGCTGATCCGCGCCAGCTTTCATTGGGGCAAGGATAGGCTGAACGACTACCGGCCCACCTGCGGCGTGAGCAGCGAGGTAATTCACGCTCTGGACCTGGTGCAGTGGATTGGTGCGCTCGACGAAACGCTGTGCGTGCGGCAGGCGATCGGCATCGGTTCGGACTTTTCCCTCTCCGGTTCCAAGGTGCCGGACACGGTGATGCTCACCGCCACCCTGGGCGAGGCGGTGGTGGCAGGCTACAGCAGCTTCGTCAACATCCAGCGGCAGCGCACGGTGGACTTCTCGTTTTCCGATCCGGTAGGCCGGATTTTCCACGCGCGGCTGGTCTACGACACCCCGGCCTGGGATCACGACGAACTGCGCATCTGGACCCGCGATGGTGACGGCCGGGAGGTGGTGGTGGACGAATACCACACGGCCCCTGGGGAAGCCGGGCTGGAAACGTTGCTCAAGCTGTCGCGGCTGTGCGAAGACGCCCTGCGCGTGGCGGCGCTGGACGCACCGCCACGTCAACCCTTTGCCGGCCTCGATGACGCGATCCACCTACAACACCTGCTCGACGGCATCGGCCAGCAGCTTGGATCGCCGCCGCTGGCCCGCTACGTGCGCGGCGGCACACGCCTGCTTATCCCCGCGAGCGCAGACCTCGAAAGCCTCGGCTGAGACCGACTAACCATTGAAAGGAGTGACCATGTGTGGAATGACAGGCTGGCTTGCGTTCAGCCATGACATGGAGGCGCACCGCAAGACCTTGCAGCGCATGACCGATACCCTGGCACCGCGCGGCCCGGATGCACAAGGCATCTGGATCGACGGCCCAATCGGCCTGGGCCACCGGCGCTTGTCGATCATCGACTTGGAAGGTGGCCGCCAGCCGATGGTGGCCGACCACGGCGGCCAGCGTGCTGCCGCGGTCATCAGCTACACGGGCGAGGTCTACAACTTCTGCGAGCTGCGTTGTGACCTTCAGGCATGCGGCCACCGCTTCGAGACGCAAAGCGATACCGAGGTAGTCCTGCGTGCCTACCTGGAATGGGGCGCAGCCTTCGTCGAGCGGCTCAACGGCATGTATGCGTTCGCCCTCTGGGATCGTGCCAAACAGCAACTGCTGCTGGTGCGTGACCGCATGGGCGTAAAGCCGCTGTACTACTTCCAGACCGACGACGGCGTGGTGTTCGGCTCCGAACCCAAGGCACTGCTCGCCCACCCGCTGGTGCCACGCAAGGTGGCGGCAGATGGGCTGCGGGAGATCCTGGAGATGGTCAAGACGCCGGGACAAGCCATCTTCGCCGGCATGCGCGAGGTGTTGCCCGGCGAAATGATCCGGGTGGGTCGCACCGGCCTGTCGCGCCACCGCTACTGGACACTGGAGGCTCGCGAGCATGGCGACACGCTGGAACAGACCATTCGCCACACCCGCGATCTGCTGGAGGACATCGTCGATCGGCAGATCGTCGCCGACGTACCACTGTGCAGCCTGCTTTCCGGTGGCCTCGACTCCTCGATCATCACTGCCCTGGCCTCTAAGAAACTGCTGGCCGCCGGTAAGGACAATATCCGTTCGTTCTCGGTGGACTTCGCGGATCATGGCGGTGGCTTCAGCGGCGACGCCGTGCGGGGAACGCCCGATGCACCATTTGTGCGCGATCTGGTGGAACGCATCGGCTCCACCCATGGCGAGATCGTGCTCGACAGCCGCGAGCTAGCCGACCCGGAGCTGCGTGCCAAGATCGTCCGCGCACTGGATCTGCCGCCGGCGTTTTGGGGCGACATGTGGCCCTCGCTGTATCGCCTGTTCCAGGAGATCCGTCGTCACTCGACGGTGGCGCTGTCCGGTGAGTCGGCCGACGAGGTGTTCGGCGGCTATCGCTGGTTCCACGACCCGGAGGCGATCGCGGCCCAGACCTATCCGTGGCTAACCTCGGTCACTGGCAAATACTTCGACGGCAAGACCCTGTTCGCCCAGGATTTATTGGACACCTTGCAGATGGACAGCTTCCTGCGCGACAGCTACAGCCAGGCGCTGGCCGAAACCCCGGTGCTGCCCAGCGAGGACTCGACCAACCGGCGCATGCGCCAGATGAGCTACGTGAACCTGACACGCTTCGTGCAGACGCTGCTCGACCGCAAGGATCGCATGAGCATGGCCGTGGGCCTGGAAGTGCGCGTGCCTTTCTGCGACCACCGTCTGGTCGAGTACGCCTTCAACATCCCCTGGGAGATGAAGGCCTTCGATGGTCGGGAGAAAAGCATCCTGCGTGCCGCCACCCGCGACCTGCTGCCCGACAGCATCGCCGAGCGGGTCAAGAGCCCATACCCCTCGACCCAGGACCCTGCCTACGAGCGCGGCCTACGCGAATCGCTGGCCGCCATCCTGGCCGACCCCTCCGCGCCGGTACTGCCGCTGCTTGATCGGCAGCGTGTCGCCCACACCCTGGCCAAGCCGCTCGGCGACCTGTCGCCGATGTACGACCGAATGGGCATGGAGCTGGCGATCGGCTTGAACGCCTGGCTGGCCGAATACCAGGTCGAGCTCGCTCTCTGACGCGACCGTGGAATGCGCACGGTCGCGTGCGCGTCCCCGCTCTTTTACATCCCTTGGGAGCCCCACTATGTCCCGCCCCACGCAATCCCCGGTTTATCTCATCGCCCTCGGTGCCTTCGCCCTGGGCATGGCGTCCTACGTCACCGCAGGCCTGATCCCGATGATCGAAACAGCCTTCGCGGTGCCCGTCGCCCTCGCGGCGCAACTGGTGACAGCCTTCACCCTGGCCTACGGTCTGGGCTCACCGCTGTTCGTCGCGCTGCTGCCGGCCCATCGGCAACGCGGCGGCTTGTTGTTTGCGCTCGGTTTGTTCGTGCTCGCTAATGGTGCTAGCGCCTTGGCAACCAACTTCACTGCGCTGCTGATCTTCCGCGCCATCGCGGGCATCGGTGCCGGCGTCTACCTCGCCATGGGCATCGCAGCCTCGGCGGCCCTGTCAGTCCCCGACCAGCGTGGCAAAGCCATTGCGGTGATCATGGGCGGCATGGCCAGCGGCACCGTGCTTGGCGTGCCCTTGAGCCTGCTGTTGGCTGATCGCCTGGGTTGGGCATCCGCGCTGTGGCTGGTCGCCGCGTTGGGCGCCTTGTCTTGGGTGGGGCTGGCGCTGAGGCTGCCAGTGTTTCCCCCCGCAGCCGCCACGCCACTCAAAGCCAAGCTGGCCCTGCTGGCCGATGGCCGCGTGGTCGCCATCCTGCTGGTGTCGCTGTTGGCCGCCATCGCCAGCCTGGGCATGTACACCTTCATCGCGCCGCTACTGGCCGCCACTGGCGATGGTCTGGCCCGTTCGACCACGCCCTACCTATGGGTGTGGGGTGTGGGTGGCGTGCTCGGCAGCTTCCTGATCGGGCCGCTGGTGGATCGGGTCAAGGGGCCGCTGTTGACCTTGTGGATCATGGCGATTCTGGCCGTGGCGCTGTTCCTGCTGCCGGCTACGGCTGCACTGGGCGCATGGTTGGTGATGCTGCCGATCGCTGTTTGGGGCGCGGTGGGCTGGGCGCTGCAGGTGCCGCAGAACAACGAACTGATCCATGCACGCGAGCAGCAAGGCGATGGCAATCTGGCCGTGGCGCTCAACGAATCGGCGCTGTACCTGGGCAGTGCCATCGGCGCGGCGCTGGGCGGCGTGCTGCTGCTCCAGCAGTGGCCGGTAAGCTTGCTGGCCAGCGGTGCGGGCATCGTTGCGGCCTTGGGCACGCTGGTGCAACTGCTGGTCCTGCGTCGCGCTCCGACCGCAGGGCGAGTTCGAGCCGAATCGCACTGATGCTGGAATCTGGACGAGGATACTGAGCTATGGAGTTACGTCACCTGCGCTGTTTCCTCGCCGTTGCCGAAGAACTCCACTTCGCGCGTGCGGCCGAGCGACTGCATATTGAGCAGTCGCCGCTGTCACGCACCATCAAGGAACTGGAAGAAGACCTGGGTGAGCAATTGTTCGTCCGTACCAGTCGCAGCACAAGGTTGACGCGGGCGGGCAAGCTGTTTCTGGAGCATGTACCGCGCATCTTCGGCACCTTGCAGCAGGCCCGCGACAGCGTGAAGGCAGCGGCCAACGGATTTCATGGGCAGTTGCGCATCAGCTTATCCGACAGCATTACTCCATCGCGTCTACCGACTTTGCTAGCGATCTGTCGGCAGGAAGAACCCGAAGTTGATATTCGACTTTTTGAGGTGCCACTGTCACAGCAGATCAAGGGATTGCACGATGATCTGTACGACATAGGTTTTGCGCAGTCGGATGAAGTGGGGGAAGGCATTGCAGCAGAAGCAGTGTGGAGTGACCCGATGATGGTGGCCGTACCTGCACGACACCATTTGCTCAGGTACAAGCGCATTCCCTTGGATGAAGTCCTGCATTTTCCATTGGTGTTATGCGACCCGCAGGCGTGCGAGGGCCACGCGAGACAGGTTGAGCGGGTGCTGCGCCACGCTGGGCGGGAACCCCTGATCTGTGAGCGCGTCGCCTCGCTCGATCTGATGATGGTGGTGGTTTCTGCGGGCTTTGCCTTGGGATTGACCTCCGGGCCGCATATCACCGCAAGCCGGGAGTCCGGCGTGGTGGCCCGCCCCTTGGCGGGTCGCTCCCCCATGCTGAAGACCTACCTTCTTCGGCGTGAAGGCGAGACTTCGGAAGTGTTGTCCCGGTTTATCGAGCGAGTGCGGGCCATCGAGTTGCCCGAAGGAGTGAAGCCAGCACCGCCACCTGAACCTGCCCCCCAGGAGGAAATCGAGCCATGAAGAAATCCATTCCGTTCCTGCTGACCGTACTGCTGGCCGCTTGCGGCCCATCGGAGGCACCCAAGCAGGCCAACGTGCCTACCGTGGAGGAACTGGCCGCCGATCCGGCGCGGTTGAAGGAGCTGCGTCAGCAATGCAAGATCGACCGCGCGACGCTGGGCGAAGTGCTGTGCAATCGAGTGGCCGAAGCCACACGCAAACGATTCTATGGCGATGGAACAACGCCCTACACACCACCGGAAACACCACCGAAGTTCTGATTACCAGTCCGTCGCAAAAAAACTGTTCTTCTTTGCCAACACGCCGCAGTGCGCCCGCGCCTGCGGCGTTTTTATTGGGTTCTACACAGCCTGAAACGATGCTTTTTTCATCATCTTGCTTCCGATAACAGTCTTTGACCGGCACTGACCCGGCACTGATCCTCGCGCTATGCGGCACGTCCTTGTGCCGCATTTGGATGAGGAATCAGCGCAGGGAATATCGGAGGCCAGTCAATGCAAGCTCAGGGCGTGCTGTTCGGGCAGATCGCCGCCGTCTTCGGCATCGTGATCGCCGGTGTGTGGAGTGCAACGCAATGGACAGCCGCCGCCCTGGGTTATCAACTACGCCTTGGCTCGCCGTGGTTCGACTTCTTTGGAACGCCGGTCTATCACCCCTGGCGACTCTTTGAGTGGTGGTTCTTCTTCGATGCCTACGCGCCGCATGTCTTCGACGTGGGCGGTGCCATCGCGGGCGGCAGCGGCCTGGTTGCCGTTGTGGTCGCCATCACCATGTCGGTATGGCGCTCGCGGCAATCGCGCCTTGTCACCACCTACGGCTCTGCACGTTGGGCCGATGCGGATGACGTTCGCAAAGCCGGGCTGACCCAACCCGACGGCGTTTTCCTCGGCCTGCATCGCGGCCAGTACCTGCGGCACGAAGGCCCGGAGCACGTCCTGACCTTCGCGCCGACACGCTCGGGCAAGGGCGTGGGCCTGGTGGTGCCCACCTTGTTGAGCTGGCCTGCGTCCGTCGTGATCCACGACATCAAAGGCGAGAACTGGACGCTGACGGCCGGCTGGCGCTCGCGCTTCTCGCATTGCCTGCTGTTCAACCCGACCGATGCGAAGTCGGCCGCGTACAACCCATTGCTGGAAGTCCGGCGCGGCGCGCATGAAGTGCGCGACGTTCAGAACGTGGCGGACATTCTGGTCGATCCAGACGGGGCGCTCGAACGCAGGAACCATTGGGAAAAGACCAGTCACGCACTGCTGGTCGGAGCCATCCTGCACGTGCTCTACGCCAGCGAGGACAAGACGCTGCGCGGCGTCGCCAACTTCCTCAGCGACCCGGCTTGCCCATTCGAGCTGACCTTGCACCGGATGATGACGACCAAGCACCTGGGCGACGCACCGCACCCGGTTGTCGCATCCGCTGCGCGTGAAGTGCTCAACAAGTCGGACAACGAGCGGTCGGGTGTGCTCTCCACCGCCATGTCGTTTCTCGGCCTGTACCGCGACCCGACCGTGGCCGAAGTCACGTCGCGCTGCGACTGGCGCATCGCCGACCTGATTTCCGCCGAGCATCCGGTATCGCTCTATCTGGTGGTGCCGCCTTCGGACATTAGCCGTACCAAGCCGCTGATTCGGCTGATCCTCAACCAGATCGGGCGGCGGCTGACCGAATCGCTCGACGGTTCCGACGGCATCGCCCGTCGCCACAAACTGCTGCTGATGCTCGACGAGTTCCCGGCGTTGGGCCGCCTGGACTTCTTCGAGTCCGCGCTTGCCTTCATGGCCGGCTATGGCATCCGCAGCTTTCTCATCGCTCAGAGCCTGAACCAGATCGACAAGGCGTATGGGCAGAACCATTCCATCCTCGACAACTGCCACGTTCGCGTGACGTTTGCGACCAACGACGAACGCACTGCCAAGCGCATTTCCGAAACCCTGGGCACGGCTACCGAACTGCGTGCGCAGCGCAACTATGCCGGCCACCGGCTCGCGCCGTGGTTGGGCCATCTGATGGTGTCACGGCAGGAAACCGCACGGCCACTGCTGACGCCTGGCGAAGTGATGCAGCTTCCGCCAGACGAATCGGTGGTGATGGTGTCCAGCGTCGCGCCGATCAAGGCGAAGAAATTGCGCTACTACGCCGACGCCAACTTCAAGCGCCGCGTACTACCGCCGCCCACGCTGGCAGCCGGGCAGTACGCCGACGCGCCGCCATCGCGGCTCGACGACTGGAGCGACCTGGCGATCCCGACCGTGCCTGTGGCGCTGGCCACGGCATCCGCCGATGACCCCGGCGGCGCCGACGACGGCGGCCTGCGCCGCCAGCCCGAACTCTCCGAAACCGTCGCCTACGACCCCGAGCCGGACGCACACGCTTCCGACCTCGCGCTGCTCGATGACGACGACCTGCCGCTGCCGCTTCCCGGCCAGCTCGACCCGGCCATGCAGCGCACGGCCCGGCTGGCTTCCCTCGACCCCAACGACGGAATCGACTTATGAGCCAATACCGCCTCAACCTGTTCATTCAGCACGAGCACGCCAAGCGCCTGGAAGAACTGGCCGCCAAGAAAGGCGTGTCCAAGTCGTCCATCGTCGCGGCGGCGCTGGCGTCCTGGCTGTCGCCGGACGCAGGCGACCAGCGCGAGGCCGCCATCGCCAAGCGACTGGATCGCTTGTCACGGCAGGCCGAACGCCTGGAGCGCGACCAGAACATCCAGATCGAAACGCTGGCGCTGTTCATCCGCTACTTCCTCACCGTCAGCACGCCGGTTCCCGAGGCCCATCAAGAAGCGGCTCGCGCCCAGGGCAAGGCACGCTTCGAGCAGTTCGTCGAACAGCTCGGCCGCCATCTGCTGCGCGGGCGCAGCCTGGTGCGCGACGTGGTGGAGGAGCTGCATCCCGACCCGATGCGACTGGATGACGCGGTGGCGCTGGCCGAAGCGCGGGAGCGGGCCTCATGAGCGCCGTTCCGCAGATCCCGCCTCAACCTCGTTCGTCCGCCGCAACCTCACTGGATCGACGAATCCAGATGCTGCGCACGGCAATGGGGCCGCTGATTGCCACCGCGCTCGAAGACCCGGACGTGGTGGAAATCATGCTCAACCCCGACCGCACCCTATGGGTGGATCGGCTGTCGTCGGGCCGCGCACCGCTGGGCGTGGAACTGCCCGAAGCCGATGGCGAACGCATCATCCGCCTGGTGGCTGCGCACGTCGGTGCGGAAGTGCATCGCGGCCAGCCGCTGCTAACCGCCGAGCTGCCGGAGACGGGCGAACGCTTCGAGGGCATCTTGCCGCCAGCCGCTCCCGGCCCGGCCTTCGCGCTGCGCAAGCGTGCCGTGAACATCATCGGCCTGGATCAGTATGTGGCCGACGGCATCCTGACCGCTGGCCAGGCGGACTTCCTGCGCCGCGCCGTGCGCGAGCGCCAGAACGTACTGATCGCCGGCGGCACCAGTACCGGCAAGACCACCCTCGCCAACGCTTTGCTGGCCGAGATCGCCGCCACCGGCGACCGCGTGCTGGTGCTCGAAGACACCATCGAGCTGCAATGCGCAGCCCGTGACCATGTGCCGCTGCGCACCCGTGCGGGCGTGGTGTCGATGCAGGAACTGGTGCGCGCCACGATGCGCCTGCGCCCGGATCGCGTCGTCGTCGGCGAAGTACGCGGCGGCGAAGCCCTCGACCTCATCAAAGTGTGGGGAACAGGCCACCCCGGCGGCATCGCCACCATCCACGCCGGTTCCGCGCTAGGCGCTTTGCTGCGCCTCGAACAGTTGATCCTCGAAGTCGCAGTGAATCCGCCACGGGCGCTGATCGCCGAGGCGGTCAACGTCGTCATCCACATCGCCGGACGTGGCCGCAAGCGCCACGTCGAAACCATCGCCCGTGTCGTCGGCTTCGACGGCACCGGCTATCGCCTGGCGGACGCGCTGGAAACGCCGTTTCCCGAATTGATCCCGCTTCCGCTCGCAGCCGACGCCGCTGCGCTTCCCCCGTCCCCTGACCAACCTGGAGAACTGCCATGACACACGCCCATGCTTTCCGCTTTTCCGTAAATCCGCTTCCCCACCTGTCCGGTCTCATGCGGCTGCGCAGCCTCGCGCGCCCTGCGGGGCAGGGGCTGCTGCTGGCCGCACTGCTGCTGTTCCTGGCGGATACGGCGCAGGCCGCCGGTTCCTCGATGCCGTGGGAGGGGCCGTTGCAGTCGATCTTGGAGTCGATTCAGGGGCCGGTCGCACGCATCGTCGCGGTCATCATCATCATCGCCACGGGCCTCGCGCTCGCCTTCGGCGACACGTCGGGAGGCTTTCGCAAACTGATCCAGATCGTCTTCGGTCTGTCCATTGCGTTCGCCGCGTCCTCGTTCTTCCTGTCGTTCTTCAGCTTCTCCGGCGGGGCCGTCGTATGAGCACGGCCAACGATCTTCCCGGCTTCGAGGTGCCGCTGCATCGCTCGCTGACCGAGCCAATCCTGCTTGGTGGTGCGCCGCGCACGGTCGCCATTGCGAACGGCACGCTGGCCGCCGCCGTGGGGCTGGGCCTGCAACTGTGGATTCCCGGCGTGGTGCTCTGGATCGTCGGCCATTCGCTGGCCGTATGGGGCGCGCGTGTCGATCCGCAGTTCATGCAGGTCTTCGCCCGGCACATCAAGCACAAGCCGCTGCTGGACGTGTGAGGACGATGCCATGCTGAACCTTGCCGAATACCGCCAGCGGCCCGCGCTGCTGGCCGACTGGCTTCCCTGGGCCGGGCTGATCGCGCCGGGCGTTGTGCTGAACAAGGATGGCTCTTTCCAGCGCACGGCACGTTTTCGCGGGCCGGACTTGGACAGCGCCACGCAAGGCGAGTTGATCGCCGCATCCGCGCGGCTCAACAACGCGCTGCGCCGCCTGGGTTCGGGCTGGGCCTTGTTCATCGAGGCCGAGCGCCGACCGGCTGCGGGCTATCCGCACTCGGATTTTCCCGAGCCGCTGTCCTGGCTGGTGGACGAGGAACGCCGCGCCGCCTTCGAGGAATCGGGCCATCACTTCGAGAGCGGTTATCACCTGACGATGGTGTTTCTCCCGCCGGAGGAATCGCGCGCCCGCGCTGCCAAGCTGCTCTACGAGAACTCGCCCGGCGACGGCGTGGACTGGCGTGGTCGGCTCGATGCCTTCGTGGCTGAAACCGATCGCGTGTTCGATCTGCTCGATGGCGTGATGCCGGAAATCGCCTGGCTCGATGACGACGACACGCTGACCGGCCTGCACGCGACGGTTTCGACGCGGCGCTACCGGCTCGGCGTACCCGAAGTACCGTTCCATATCGACGCGCTACTGGCCGACTGCGCCCTGGTCGGTGGCCTTGCGCCGATGCTGGGCGACCAGCACCTGCGGGTGGTGTCGGTGCGTGGCTTTCCGACCTCGACCTGGCCGGGGATTCTGGACGACCTCAACCGCCTGGGCTTTGGCTACCGCTGGAGCACACGCTTTCTCTGCATGGACAAAGCCGAGGCCGAAAAGGAACTCGGCCGCCTGCGCCGCCAGTGGTTCGCCAAGCGCAAGAACGTCGTCGCACTGCTGCGCGAAACGATCTTCCAGCAGGAAAGCCCGCTGGTGGATACCGACGCCAGCAACAAGGCCGCCGACGCCGATGCGGCCTTGCAGGAGTTGGGCAGCGATCAAGTCGCGTTCGGCTATCTCACCGCCACGGTGACAGTGCTCGACGCCGACCCGGCAGTGGCCGACGAGAAGCTGCGCATGGTGGAGCGCGTCATCCAGGGTCGGGGCTTCGTGACGATTCCCGAAACCTTGAACGCGGTCGATGCCTGGCTGTCGTCCATCCCCGGCAACGCTTACGCGAACGTGCGCCAGCCCATCGTCTCGACGCTGAACCTGGCGCACATGATGCCGCTGTCGGCGGTGTGGGCCGGGCCGGAGAAGAACGACCATCTGGACGGCCCGCCGCTGATCGTCACCCGCACCGATGGCGCGACGCCTTTTCGCTTGGTCACGCACATCGGCGACGTGGGCCACACACTGGTCGCCGGGCCGACCGGCATGGGCAAGTCGGTACTGCTTGCCATTCTGGCCATGCAGTTCCGGCGCTACTTCGGCTCGCGGATCTTCGCCTTCGACATGGGCCGCTCCATGCGTGCCACCATCCTCGGCCTCGGCGGCGAACACTACGACCTCGGCGCCGATGGCGGCATCGCCTTTCAGCCGTTGGCCCGTATCGACAGCGAGGGCTACCGCACCTGGGCGGCTGAATGGGTGGAAGGCCGGCTACTGCACGAAGGCGTGACCGTCGGCCCCGACGAGAAGGCAGCCATCTGGTCGGCGCTGGGTAGCCTCGCCGGTGCGCCGGTGGAACAGCGCACGCTGACCGGGCTTTCCGTGCTGCTGCAATCGAACGCGCTACGGCAAGCGCTGTCGCCCTATGTGCTTGGCGGCGCCCACGGCAAGCTGCTGGACGCCGACCGCGACCGGCTGGGCATGGCCGACGTGCAGGGCTTCGAGATGGAAGAACTGATGCACAGCCCCGCCGCCGTGCAAGCGGTGCTGCGCTACCTGTTCGCCCGCTTCGATGAGCGTTTCGATGGTGCGCCCACGCTGCTGATTCTGGATGAAGCCTGGCTGTTCCTCGATGAGCCATCTTTCGCGGCCCGCATCCGGCAATGGCTCAAGACGCTCAGGAAAAAGAACGTCAGCGTCATCTTCGCCACGCAGAGCCTGGCAGACATCAAGGACTCGACCATCGCGCCCGCGATCATCGAGAGCTGCGCCAGTCGGATTTTCTTGCCTAACCCGCAGGCGACCGAGCCGCAGATTCGCACGATCTATGAGGGTTTCGGGCTCAACAGCCGGCAGATCGAGATCGTCGCCACCGCGCAGCCCAAGCGCGACTACTACTACCAGTCGCGTCTCGGCAACCGCCTATTCGACCTCGACCTGGGGCCGTTGGCGCTCGCCTTCGCGGGCGCATCCACCCCTCAAGACCAACGCGACATCGACCGCGTGTTGACGCAGGCCGGCGCCCCCGGCTTCACCGGCGCGTGGCTGCGCCATCGCGGCCTCGACTGGGCCGCCGACCTGCTGCCGTCCTCACCGGCGGCCGCTTCGTTTCTCAACTCCCAACCACTGGAGGTTTCACCATGAAGACTAAGCCCCGTTTGCTGTCCGTCTCGCTCGCCGCCGTGCTGTCGGTATCGCTGCTGGCCGTGCAGCCCGCGTCCGCGCTGACGGTGTTCGACCCGTCGAACTTCGTGCAGAACACGCTGACAGCCATCCGCACGCTGGAGCAGATCAACAACCAGATCAACCAGCTCCAGAACGAAGCGCAGATGCTGATGAACCAGGCGCGCAATCTGGCGAAGCTGGACTTCAACATCGTCAATCGGCTGCGCTCGACGCTCGCCACCACTGAGCGCCTGATCGCCGAGGCACGCGGCCTGGCCTACGACGTGCAGAGCATGGACGCCACGTTCGCCCGCCTGTACCCGGAGCAATATGCCGCCACTATCAGCGGCGACCGCATGGCGCAGGACGCCCGCGAACGCTGGCAGAACACCTTGAACGGTCTGCACACCGCGATGCGGATGCAGGCGCAGGTGTCGCAAAACCTTGCTCAAGACGAAAGTGCGCTGGCCGACCTCGTGAGCCAGAGCCAGTCGGCCACCGGCGCGCTGCAAGCCATGCAGGCGACGAATCAGCTTCTCGCCTTGCAGGCCAAGCAGTCGATCCAGGCGCAGCAGCTCCAGATCACGCAAGACCGGGCCGCTTCGCTGGAACTGGCGCGGCAGGCGGCGGCGACCGAACGCGCCCGCGAAGTGCGGCGGCGCTTCCTCGGCACCGGCACACCGTACACGCCGCAGTCCGTCAACTTCTACAACAACTGACGGGGGGCGGCCATGCGATGCGCTTCCGTCCTGCTGGCCGTGCTGCTGACCGCTTGCGGCCAGCAGCCGGTCGAGAACTTGGCCGACGCCCTGGCCGCCGACCCCGTGCGGCTCAAGGAGCTACGCGGGCAATGCGCGGCTGATCGGCAAACCGTAGGCGAGGACGCCTGCCGCGCCGCCGCCGAAGCCTTCCGGCGACGCTTCTTCGCCGGCCACACCGGGCCGGACGAATACGAATCGCTGGCCGAACTGCCGCCGATTCCGCCGAGCTTCGACACGCCCACCGACGACATGCCAGCGCCGCTCACCTCGCCGGAGAACACGCCATGAACGACGTGACCATCATCGACCGTTTCCTCGATACGTTCTCGCGCTACATCGACTCGGGCTTCGGGCTGCTACAAGGCGAAGTGGCGTTTCTCACCGCCACGCTCATCGTCATCGACATGACGATCGCGGGACTGTACTGGGCCATGAGCCACGCCACCGGCCAGGGCGAGGACGTGATCGCCAAGCTGCTGCGCAAGGTGCTCTACGTCGGCGCCTTCGCCTACATCATCGGCAACTTCAACTGGCTGGCGAGCATCGTGTTCCGCTCGTTCGCCGGCCTGGGAATCACGGCCACCGGATCAGCCATCACGATGGAGAATTTTCTTCAGCCGGGGCGGCTGGCGAAAACCGGCATTGACGCAGGAGCACCGATTCTGGAACAGATCGGGGACATGGCCGGGTTCCCCGAGGTGTTCGTGAACATCGACCCCATCGTGGTGATGTTCCTCGCCTGGCTGGTGGTGATCCTCTGCTTCTTCGTGCTGGCGGTGCAGCTTTTCATCACGCTGATCGAGTTCAAGCTGACCACGCTCGCCGGCTTCGTGCTGGTGCCGTTCGCGCTGTGGAACAAGACGAGCTTCCTGGCGGAAAAGGTGCTCGGCAACGTGGTGTCTTCGGGCATCAAAGTCTTGGTGCTGGCCGTCATCGTCGGCATCGGTTCGGGTCTGTTCGCCGAGTTCCAAGCGCATCCCGATGAACCATCCATCGACCATGCGCTGGTCGTGATGCTGGCCTCGCTCGCGCTGCTGGCGCTGGGCATCTTCGGCCCCGGCATCGCCACCGGCCTGGTGTCCGGTGCGCCTCAGCTTGGCGCGGGCGCGATGGCCGGTGCTGCTGTCGGCGCTGTCGGCACGGGCGTCGCCATCGGTGCCGCCGCGACCGGCGTGGGCGCCGCCGTAGCCGCCGGGGCACGCATGGCGCCAGCCGCCGCGAAGCTGGCCGGTGCCGGGGCGCGTGCCGCCACCTCAGCGGCTGGCAACGCGCGGTCGGCGTTCCAGGCGGGTTCCACCGCTGCGGGCGGCGGGGCCAAAGGCGCGGCGGCTGGCCTTGGCAATGTCGCCAAGACCAGCGCACAGGCCGCCAGCCGCCGCGTCGCTTCTGGTGCTTCCGCAGCAGGGCAGAAGATGACCAGTTCCTTTCGTGCCGGCTGGAACGGATCTTCGGACGATGCCGGTGCAGCCGCGGCGGGCCAATCCGCCGCAAGCGAGGCCGCAGACGGCGCTGCCAACTCGCAGAAGCAAGAGCAACCCGCCTGGGCCAAGCGGATGCACCGCCGCCAGCAGATCACCCATGCCGCGACCACCACCGCCCACACGCTGCGCGGTGGCGACGGCGGCGGCTCAGGGCAAGGCCCGAGCCTGCGCGATTCCGATACCTGACCCTCAAGGAGAACACCCATGCGATTCAAACGACCGCAGGTGCGCTACGCCGATACGCCGCAGCCTGCCACCCCGTATCAAGCCGCCGCCCAGGTGTGGGACGAGCGTATCGGCTCGGCCCGCGTGCAGGCCAAGAACTGGCGGCTGATGGCCTTCGGCTGCCTGGTGCTCGCGCTACTGATGGCCGGTGGCCTGGTATGGCGCTCGGCGCAGTCCATCGTGACGCCTTACGTCATCGAGGTCGATCAGGCCGGACAGGTTCGCGCCGTGGGCGAGGCCGCCACGCCGTACCGGCCCGCCGATGCGCAGATCGCGCACCACCTGGCACGCTTCGTCAGCCTGGTGCGCTCGCTGTCCATCGACCCCATCGTCGTGCGGCAAAACTGGCTCGATGCCTACGACTACACCACCGACCGGGGCGCGGCCGTGCTCAACGACTACGCCCGCACCAATGATCCATTCGCTCGCATCGGCAAGGAATCGGTGACGGTGCAGATCACCAGCGTGGTGCGTGCCAGCGACACGTCTTTCAACGTGCGCTGGACGGAGCAACGGTTCGTCAATGGCGCACCCGCTGGCACCGAACGCTGGAACGCCGTGCTTTCCACCGTCCTGCAAACCCCGCGCACCGAACAGCGCCTGCGCAAGAACCCGTTGGGTATCTACGTCAACGGCCTGTCGTGGAGCCGCGAACTGGATTCTTCCGAAGGAGCCAAGCCATGAACCTGCCTTTCCGCTTTCACGCTTTGCCGTTGATCCTGCTTGCCCTCGCGGGCTGCGCCTCGCAGGGCAAGCCGCCGCCGACCATCTCACTTGATGAGCCAGTGCTGGCCCAGCCGCTGCCCGAACCGCTCGCGCCGGTGGAAGTCGTCGCCGTCCCCGAGCCGCTGGCGTTGCCGGCGCAGTTGAAGCCACTGCCGGAGGTCGATGCGGCCCCGGCTGCGCCGGAGCCAGCCGACGAGAAGGTACGTGTTTCCCGTGCCAACGCCGAGGCACGCATCGCACCCACACGCGAGGGCTACGTCAATGCTATCCAGGTGTGGCCTTTCACCGATGGTGCGCTTTATCAGGTCTATGCCTCGCCGGGGCGCGTGACCGTGGTTTCGCTCCAGCCGGGCGAGGAACTGGTGACGGTCGCCGCCGGCGATACCGTGCGCTGGATCGTGGGCGACACGTCCAGCGGCAGCAGCGACGCGCTGCGCGTTAATGTGCTGGTCAAGCCCATCCGCTCGGGCCTGAAAACCAATCTGGTCATCACCACCAGCCGGCGCACCTACCTGCTGGAGCTGACCTCAACGGAAAAGGCATGGATGGCCTCGGTATCCTGGGACTATCCACGCGACCGGATGCTGGCCTTGCAGCGCCAGTCGCAGGCGGCCAGCGCCGCCGCGCCAGTCGATACCGGCCTGGCGTTGGAGAAGATCCGCTTCCGTTACGCGGTATCGGGCAGCAACCCGCCGTGGAAGCCGCTGCGTGCCTTCGATGACGGCGAGAAGGTCTATATCCAGTTTCCGGCGGGCATTGCCCAGGGCGAGCTGCCGCCGCTGTTCGTCATCGGCGTGCAGGGCGACGGGCAACTGGTGAATTATCGTTTCCGCTCGCCGTACTACATCGTGGATCGCCTGTTCGGCGCGGCCGAACTGCGGCTGGGCGGCGATGGCGGCGACGTGGTGCGGATCGAGCGCACCGATGGCGTGGCGCGGAGGAACTGACCATGAGCCAGGATGACACTCCCGACCTCGCCGCTCCGCCGGCGGGCAAGGTGGCGCCCGAGGCTGTGGCGCTGCGTGCCCAGCCGCGTCCGGTCACGCGCCTGAACCGGCGCACGCTGGCCATCCTCGCGGGCGGCCTGTCGGTCGCCGTGCTTGGGGCCACGATCTGGTCGCTGCAACCGCATCGGCGCGGTACGGGCGAGCAAACCGAGCTTTACAACGTCGATCGCGTCTCGAAGTCCGAAGGGCTGGATGCGCTACCGACGGACTACTCGAAGCTGCCGCCAGCCTTGCCGCACGATGTACCCGAGCTGGGGCCGCCGCTGCCGGGCGACCTCGGCCCGGCCATCGTGAAGTCGCAGCAGCCGGTGACAGCCGCCTACGCGGCTCCCGGCCACGACCCGAACGATGCGCTGCGCAAGGAAGCCGAAGCTGCCGCAGCATCGTCCGTGTTCTTCCGCTCGGGTGCGCAGGCGGCCGCGCCGGTCGCGCAGTCGCAGGCCGCCACCGCGCCGGGCTTCGCCGCCAATGCGGCGTTCGACCCGATGGCCGCCGGGCCGGCCTCGACGGCGGCCCAGCCTGCCGATCCGACCGCCGTGCAGAACCGGCAAGACCAGAAGGAGGCTTTCCTGAAAGGCGGCTCTACGGAAACCCGCAATTCCGGCAACCTGACCCTGCCGGCTTCGCCGTATCAGGTCATGGCCGGAACGGTGGTTGCCGGAGCGCTGGTGACGGGCATCAAGTCGGACTTGCCCGGCGACGTGATCGCCACTGTGACAGAGCCGGTCTATGACACGGCCACCGGGCGTTTCCTGCTGATCCCGCAGGGTTCGCGCATCCTGGGCAAATACAACAGCCAGGTCAGTTACGGGCAGAGCCGCGTTCAAGTCGTCTGGAATCGGATCATTCTGCCGGACACGTCTTCGTTGACGCTCGACAATCTGGCCGGCGCAGATCCGGCCGGCTATGCCGGCCTGGAAGACGATGTGGACTACCACTGGGGCCGCATCTTTGCCGGTGCGGCGCTGACGACCCTGCTGGGCGTCGGCGCCGAACTGGCCGCGCCGGAGAATCGACAAGATGGCGATCGCGTCATCATCGCCGGGCGTGACAGTTTGCAGGACACGGTGAATCAAATCGGCCAGGAAGTGACCCGGCGCAACCTCAACATCCAGCCCACCTTGACCCAACGGCCCGGCCTGCCGGTGCGGATCATCGTCAACCGCGACTTGGTGTTGCGGCCGTACCAGCCGCTGTTCTTCAATCGGGGGACTTCACGATGAGCACAACCAAGAAGCTGCGGCTGGGGCCGCTGCCCAAGACCGAAAGCGTCAAGCTCACCTTTGCCTGCCCGGCCAGTCTTAAAACCGACCTCGACCGCTACGCCGCGCTGCACGCGCAGGCGTATGGCGAGGCAGTCGATGCGGCGACGCTGATCCCGCACATGCTGGAAGCGTTCATGGCGGGGGATCGGGGATTCAGAAAAGGAGGGGCAGGCAAGGCCGCCCCGCCGAAGCCGAGTTGACGATGCGGACGCCTCTACCATCCGCCCACGATGAAAGCGCAGCCCAAGGGCTGCGCTTTCGCTTTGAGCGGTGGCTTGCGATAGGCCGGGCTATGATGGCGGTGCGACCTTGCCCGCTCCGCCGCTCCTAGGCTTGCTTCCGCGAAGCGCCTATGCGGCACCTAGCTCAAAACGCGGTAAGAGCACACCGAGGCCGAAATCTGGCCTAACCTATTGCCCCACAAGACCTTTCGTACCGTTGCATGTCCGCACTAACGACTTGACAGCGGACATTTTTTATGCCCGGCCCTTGCGCGGCGGCGCTGCGCTACCATCTGCTCCCTTTGCATTCTTTCTTTTGGGAGCATCCCGTATGAGCACCGAGGCCGACCTGCCCGAGCCGATTATTTTTACCGAGAGCGCCGCCGCCAAGGTGGCCGACCTGATTGCGGAAGAAGGCAACCCCGACCTGAAGCTGCGCGTGTTCGTGCAGGGCGGCGGCTGCTCGGGCTTCCAGTACGGTTTCACCTTCGAGGAAGAAACCAACGAGGACGATACCGTGATGACGAAAAACGGCGTCTCCCTGCTCATCGACGCGATGAGCTACCAGTACCTGGTGGGCGCCGAGATCGACTACAAGGAAGACCTGCAGGGGGCGCAGTTCGTCATCCGCAATCCGAATGCCGAAACCACCTGCGGCTGCGGCTCCAGCTTCTCGGCCTGAACTGCGGACAATTTCACATCAATAAAAAGAGCTGCTTGCGCTCGCCAATATTGAATTTCAGGTTGTTTATTACCTGAAATCGTTACATAGTCAGCGCAAGAAGCTCTTTTTTATGCAGCGTAAATCGCCCCCAGCACCCGTGGCCCGGCCGCACCGGTGACGGCGGGCAGATTCCCCGCCCGCCCCAGCAGGCACTGGCGGGCCAGCCAGGCAAAGGCGGCAGCCTCCACCTGCAACGGCGGCAGCCCCCGGCTGCCGGTAGAAACCACGGTCAGTTGCGGCAGGCGCTGCTGCAACTGGGCCATCAAAGCGGCATTCAGCGCCCCGCCGCCGCACACCAGCAGGGTGCGGGCCTGCTGCGCAAAGGGCCGCAGGCTGTCTGCACACGCCTGGGCGGTAAAGGCGGTGAGCGTGGCCTGCACATCGACCGGCGCGGCCGCAGCAAAGCGGCCCAGTTGCTGATCCAGCCAGGCCCAGTGGAACAAATCCCGCCCCGTGCTTTTCGGCGGCGGTAACTGCAAAAAAGGCTCGCGCAGCAATTGCGCCAGCAGCGGCGCCAGCACCTGCCCCGTGGCCGCCCAGGCGCCATCGGCATCGTAGGGCTGGCCGGTATGGCGCTGGCACCAGGCATCCATCAGGGCATTGCCCGGACCGCAGTCCCAGCCCGTCACCGGCGCGGCGCTGCCCGGGGGCGGCAGTACGCTGACGTTGGCAATGCCGCCGATGTTCAGCACCAGCCCCACTTCCGGCCCCGGCGGCGCAAACACCTGCTGGTGAAACGCCGGCACCAGGGGGGCGCCTTGCCCACCCGCCGCCACGTCCCGGCTGCGCAGGTCGGCCACGACGGCGATGCCGGTGCGCTCGGCCAGCAGCGCGGGGTTGAGCAATTGCACGGTGTAGCCGATGCCATCGTGCAGCCCCGGCTGGTGGCGCACCGTCTGGCCGTGGGCGCCGATGGCGGCAACGGCCTGCGCCGCCATGCCGCTGTCGGCCAGCAGCTGCTGCACCACCTGGGCATATTCCCGGCTCAAGGCATTGCCGGCCAGCGCGGCGCGGTGCAGTTCATCGCTGCCATGGCGGCTGTTCAGCGCCAGCAGTTCGGAGCGCAGCGCCTGGGGCATGGGGCGGCTGGCATGGGCCAGTACCTGCAGGGGCGCAGCATCCGGCGCTGCCGGGGCTGCCGGGAAATGGGCCAGGACGCCATCCACGCCATCCAGCGAGGTGCCGGACATCAGGCCGATGAAGCAAGGGGAAAAAGGCTCGGTAGACATAAAGGCCGCAGATACGACAAGAGCCTCGGACGAGGCTCTTGCAGGTGAGGAAAAAACGCTCTTACTGCGCTGTGGTGTTGTAGACCAGTGCGGCAGAAGCCAGCAGGTCGCGCATCTGGCCGGCCTGGGCGTGGAAGGCTTGCTTGACCTTTTCCGAAATCGGATTGGCGGCACTGCCCGCGACAATGGTTTGCGGGTCCTGGTGGACGCCGTTCACACGGAACTCGAAGTGCAGGTGAGGGCCGGTGGACCAGCCGGTGGAGCCGACGGCACCGATGCCGTCGCCTTGTTCCAGGCGCTGGCCTTTCTGCACGTCGATGCGGCTCAGGTGGCCGTAGACGGTGACATGGCTGGCATTGGTGTGCTTGACGTAGACCACGTTGCCGAAGCCGTTCTGCCAGCCGGCAAATTCGACCACGCCATCGCCCACGGTACGCACCTTGGTGCCGGTGGGGGCGGCGTAATCGGTGCCCAGGTGCTTGCGCCAGGTTTTCAGAATGGGGTGGAAGCGGTTGCTGAAATTGCTGCTGATGCGGGTGAACTCCAGCGGGGCCTGCAGGTAGGCGCGGCGCAGGCTGGAGCCGTCCATGGCGTAGTAGGAGCCGCGCTGGCCGGGTTCCTGGAACCACATCGCCTCGTAGGTCTTGCCCCGGTTGATGAACTGCGCCGACAGGATGCGGTTGGAGCGCAGCAGTTCGCCATCGGCCTCCAGCGTTTCATACACGAAGGTGAAGCGGTCGCCCTTGAACAGGCGGTGGAAGTTGATGTCCGGGAAGATGTCGGCAATCTGCGTGGCCACGTGGTCGGGGATGCCGGCGGCATCGGTGGCGGCAAACAGGGTGCTGCGAATGGTGCCCCCCGCCATGCGCGTGCGCACTTCCAGCGGGGCGCTGTCGATGGCCACGTCGAACGAGCCTTCGGCATTGCGCTGCAGCGTCAGGCGCTGGAAGTCGGTGTTGTTGCCCTCCACCACCCAGCGCACGACGAGTTTTTCCAGCTGGTGGTCATTGCCGGCCTGCGCCGTGACCAGACGGCCGGTGCGGCCCAGGACGTTTTCGCTGGCCTGGGGGTTGCTGCGCAGGAAGCTGACGGCTTGCGGGTCGGCAATGCCCAGGCGCTGCAAAAGCGACTCGGCGGTGTCGGTGTTGCGCGTGTATTCGCTGCGGTAGAGGGAAAAACGGGTGTCGTCGGTCAGCTCGGCCAACGTGCTGCCATGCACCAGCGATTCCACCGGGGTGACGACCGTGTGGATGGGCAGGCTGTCGGCATCCGGGCCGAGCGAGGCCACGGCAAAGGCCCCGCCGCCAGCGGTCAGCAGAAGACCGGCGATGGCCGCCGTGATGCGTTTGGGGTGACGTTGGAGAGACTGAGCCAGTCGTGCGAGCAAAGCGTTGCCGGCAGAAAAAAAGCGGGTAGTCAAAACGGGCTTCCAGTCGGGAAAAAGCGGGAGAGGGAAACGCGACGTTGCGCCAGGGCATTGTGCAAACGGGTAAAAACCGAAGCTTTGCACTGGGTCAAAAAATAGGCTGACTAAAATCAGCCCTCGACGCCCCTGGCGAAAATCGGGCGATTATACCCGACCACCCCCTCTTGCGCTACAAAAAAACCCTTATGAATCAAGCCGCTGTTACGAATTTTCACCACCCTGTCACCGATGCCGTGCAGCGTGCCCTGGCGGTCAGCCTGCGCGGGGTCGACGAGCTGCTGCCCCAGGACGAATGGGTGAAGAAACTGGCCCGCGCCGAAGCCACGGGTACGCCCCTGCGCATCAAGCTGGGGCTGGACCCCACGGCGCCGGACATCCACCTGGGCCACACCGTGGTGCTGAACAAGATGCGCCAGTTGCAGGACCTGGGGCACACGGTGATTTTCCTGATCGGCGACTTCACCACGCTGATCGGCGACCCGTCCGGGCGCAACAGCACGCGCCCGCCGCTGACAGCCGAACAGATCAAGGCCAATGCCCAGACGTATTACACCCAGGCGGCCAAGGTACTCGACCCCGCGAAAACCGAGGTGCGCTACAACAGCGAGTGGAGCGACGCCCTGGGCGCCCGCGGCATGATCGAGCTGGCGGCCAAATACACCGTGGCCCGCATGATGGAGCGCAACGACTTCCACCAGCGCTTTACCGAGGGCAGTTCGATCAGCCTGCACGAGTTCCTGTACCCGCTGCTGCAGGGCAACGATTCGGTGGCGCTGAAGGCCGACCTGGAGCTGGGCGGCACCGACCAGAAGTTCAACCTGATGATGGGCCGCCATTTGCAGCAGGAATACGGGCAGGAGCCGCAGTGCGTACTCACCATGCCGCTGCTGGTGGGGCTGGACGGGGTCCACAAGATGTCCAAGTCCAAGAACAACTACGTGGGCATCACCGAGGATGCGAACACCATGTTCGCCAAGATTCTGTCGATTTCCGACGACCTGATGTGGGACTGGTACACCCTGCTGTCCTTCCAGAGCCTGGAGGACATCGCCGCGCTGAAGGCCGAGATTGCCGCCGGGCGCAACCCCAAGGATGCCAAGGTGGCACTGGCCAAGGAAATCACCACGCGCTTTCACAGCGCAGCGGCGGCGGATGCGGCCGAACAGGATTTCACCAACCGCAGCAAGGGCGGCATTCCCGACGACATCCCCGAGATCGCCATCGACGGCGCCCCGCTGGGCATCGGCGCCCTGCTCAAGCAGGCCAATCTGGCGCCGTCCACCAGCGAAGCCAACCGCCTGATCGACGGCGGCGGCGTGCGCATCGACGGCAGCGTGGTCAGCGACAAGGGCTTGAAGCTGGACGCCGGCAGCTTCGTGCTGCAAGTGGGCAAGCGCAAGTTTGCGCGGGTGACGTTGCGCTGAAACGGCACTGTTCCGAAAACAGGAGCTGCTTGCGCTGGTCATTGCTGGTTTTCAGACTGTTTCATAGCTGAAATCCTTGTATATCCAGCGGAAACAGCTACTTTTTATATTGTTGGTGGAGTCTGGTATGTCTGCAAACGCATGGCCTCTCGATATCGTCATCATGGCCGCCGGCAAGGGCACGCGCATGAAAAGCCGCACGCCCAAGGTGCTGCAAAAACTGGCGGGCCGCCCGCTGCTGGGCCATGTGCTGGCCGTGGCCGGGCAGTTGCAGGCGCGTTCGGCAGTGGTGATTACGGGGCACGGCGCTGCCGAAGTGGAAGCGGCCACCGCCGATGCCGCCAACGCTGCGGGCCAGTTCGACTTGAAATTCGTGCGCCAGGAGCCGCAACTGGGCACCGGCCATGCCGTGCAGCAGGCGCTGCCGGTGCTGGCCGACGATGGCGTGGTGGTGGTGCTGTCCGGCGACGTGCCGCTGACCCAGGCCGCCACCTTGCAGGCGCTGGTCGCGGCGGCGGGGGGCGACCGGCTGGCGCTGCTGACCGTGCGCCTGCCCGACCCGACGGGCTATGGCCGCATCGTGCGCGGCGCGAATGGCGACACAAATGGCGGCGTGCAGCGCATCGTGGAACACAAGGACGCCAGCGCTGCCGAGCGGGCCATCGACGAGGTCTACAGCGGCATCATGGCCGTGCCTGCCCGCCTGCTGCGCCCCTGGTTGGAAGGGCTGACCTGCGACAACGCCCAGGGCGAGTATTACCTCACCGACGTGGTCGGCATGGCCGTGGCCCAGGGCGTGCCGGTGGCCGCGCACTGCATTGCCGATGCCGTGCAGGTGGCCGGGGTGAACAGCCCGCAGCAGCTGGCCGAGCTGGAGCGTGCCCACCAGTTACGCCAGGCACAGGCGCTGATGGAACAAGGCGTGCGCCTGGCCGACCCGGCCCGCTTCGACCTGCGCGACCATGCCAACGGCACGCCCGCGCAACTGCACTGCGGGCAGGATGTGGAGATTGACCTGGGCTGCATCTTCACCGGCAAGGTGACGATCGGCGCCGGCGCCCGCATCGGCGCCTATTGCCACATCAGCAACGCCGTGATCGCAGCGGATGCGGTGATTCATCCCTTTACCCATATCGACGGGGAGCAGGCCGGTGCCAGCGTCGGCGCGGGCGCCCTGATCGGCCCCTTTGCCCGCCTGCGCCCCGGCGCCCAGTTGGGGCAGGAGGTGCATATCGGCAACTTCGTCGAGGTGAAAAACTCCACCCTGGCCGCCGGGGCCAAGGCCAACCATCTGGCCTACCTGGGCGATGCCACCGTGGGCGAGCGCGTCAATTACGGCGCGGGCAGCATCACCGCCAACTACGACGGCGCGAACAAGCACCGCACGGTGATCGAGGCCGACGTGCATATCGGCAGCAACTGCGTGCTGGTGGCGCCGGTGACGATCGGCGCGGGCGGCACCGTCGGCGGCGGCTCGACCATCACCAAAAGCACGCCCGCGCAGTCTCTGGCCGTGGCGCGGGGCAAGCAGATCGTGAAAGACAACTGGCACCGCCCGGCCAAGCAACCCAAGGCATAAACGCCATGACCGCCCTCCCCGCAGCGCAGGAACTGGCCCTGCTGCGCCAGCAGCACGAAGCTCTGCTGCGGGCCATCGCCCACGACCTGCCTGCGCCGCTGCGCCATATCCAGTCGTTTGCGCCCTTGCTGGTCGAATCGGTGCAGGAACTGGCGGCTGCCGCGCCCCATGCGCAGGAGGCGGCGGCCGATGCGCTGGAATTTGCCCAGTTCATGCAGCAGGGCGCCCAGCGCATGGGCCAGATGGTGCAGGCGCTGGCCGAACTGTCCCGCGCATCCCGCGCCACTCTGACCCCGCAGGCGGTGGACGCGGTGGCCTTGTGCCGGCAGTTGCTGCCGACGCTGCTGCTGCAATGCCCTCAGGCCGGAATCGACCTGCCCTCGCAGCCCGTCTGGCTGCAGGCCGATAGCCGGGCGCTGACCCAGGTGCTACAGCAATTGCTGGCCAACGCCTGCAAGTTTTCCGCCCCCGCGCCGCTGGTGCGCGTGCAGGCCGAACCCTTGGCGGCTGGCCGCTGGCGCCTGAGCGTGCAGGACAACGGTGTCGGCTTCGACCCGGCGCAGGCGGGGCAGCTCTTCCAGCCCTTTGCCCGCCTGCACCGCGAAAGCCAGTTTCCCGGCCTGGGCTGCGGGCTGGCCCTGGTACAGGTGCTGGCCATGCGCCACGGCGCCCAGGCCGGCATCACCGCCCAGCCGGGAGGCGGCTGCCGGGTGTCCCTGGACTGGCCGGGCGCCGACGCATAGCAGACTGCCAGACTCTGGCTTGTCGGAACTGTCTTGCGCAGGCGCTACAGTGCAGGTTGCTCTTGCTGAACTAAGGCCGTTTTTTTATGGACAAGCATTACCTGACCCCCCTGTTTGCCCCGCAATCCATCATCGTGCTGGCCGGGGACACCGATGCCCCCGACACCCTCACGCCCTACGGCCAGGCGCTGCACCAGATGCTGCGGGCCCAGCGCTTTACCGGGACGCTGACGTTCATCAACACCAAGATCACCGGCACCCTGGAAGACCTGGCCCAGGCCAAGGCCGATCTGGTTGTGATCGCCCTGCCGGAGGATGAGCAGTTGGCCGCCCTGGAACTGGTCGGACGCATCCGCTGCAGCGCCGCCCTGATTCTGTCCAGCGGCGTGGATGCCAACCATGCCAACGCCTTGCGCCAGGCTGCCGAACACGCCGGCGTGCATTTGCTCGGCCCCAATTCCCTGGGCCTGCAGCGCCCCAGCCTGCACCTGAATGCCGGGGTGATGGGACCGCTGGCGCAAGAGGGGTCGCTGGCGCTGGTGAGCCAGTCCGGCGCCCTGACCGCCTCCATCCTGGACTGGGCCGCCAGCAACGCCGTGGGCTTCTCCTCGGTCATCTCCCTGGGGCCGCACACCAGCCTGGGCCTGCCCGAGGCGCTGGACTTCCTGGCCAACGACGGACGCACGCAAAGCATCGTGGTCTATATGGAAGGCATTCAGGACGCCCGCAGATTCATGAGCGCCCTGCGCTCGGCGGCGATTGCCAAGCCCGTGGTCGTGCTGAAGGCCGGGCGCAAGCCCGCCGGCTCGGCGGCGGCGCTGACGCACAGCGCCGCCATCGTCGGCAGCGACGATGTGTTCGACGCCGTGCTGCGCCGCGCAGGCGCCGTGCGGGTCAATTCCTTCGTCGAGCTGTTTTCCGCCGCCAAATGCCTGGCCTCGCGCTACCGCCCGGCCAGCAAGCGCCTGGCCATCGTCGCCAACGGCG
Source organism: Comamonas nitrativorans (assembly GCF_042654765.1). Taxonomy (NCBI): domain Bacteria; kingdom Pseudomonadati; phylum Pseudomonadota; class Betaproteobacteria; order Burkholderiales; family Comamonadaceae; genus Comamonas; species Comamonas nitrativorans. The sequence continues at coordinate 122,080 of NZ_JBHSEW010000007.1, forward strand.
GCGGCCCCGGCGTGCTGGCTGCCGACTGGGTCAATGAACTGCACCTGGAGCTGGGCCGCCTGAATCCGGAAACGGCCGCGCAACTGGCTCCGAAGCTGCCGCCCCTGGCGGCCTTGAGCGATTTGATCGACGTTTCCGAATCGGCCCAGCCCGAGCATTTCCAGCAAGCCATCGAAGCCGCGCTGAACGACCCGCAGGTCGGCGGGGTGCTGGTCATCTTCTCGCCGCGCATCGGCGTGGACGGCACCGCCGTGGCCCAGGCCGTGGCCGAAGCCAAGCGCCGCGCCGCCAAGCCGCTGCTCACCTGCTGGATGGGCGACACCACCGTCGGCGCCGCCCGGGAAGTGCTGCGCAAGGCGCTGATTCCCACCTTCCGCACTCCCGAAGCGGCAGTCGGCGCCTTTGGCAACATCGCCAACTTCACGCAGAACCAGCAACTGCTGCAACAGACCCCGCCGCCGCTGACCACCCTGGCCAAACCCGATATCGCCGGTGCCCGGCTGGTGATCGAAAGCGTACTGGCCGAGCGCCGCCAGGTCCTCACCGAGATGGAATCCAAGACGCTGCTGGCGGCCTTCCACATCCCGGTCACGCGCACCCTGCTGGCCCGCAACGCCCACGAGGCGATGATGATCGCCACCCAGCAGGGCTTTCCGGTGGCGCTGAAGATCGACTCGCCGGACATCGCGCACAAATCCGACGTGGGCGGCGTGGCGCTGAACCTGCACAACGGCGAAGCGGTGCGCAACGCCTTCAACGACATGATGCAGCGCGTCAAGCGCATCAAGCCCGACGCCCGCATCAACGGCATCACCGTGCAGAACATGGCGCGTTCGCGCCGGGGGCGGGAAATCTACATCGGTCTGGTCAGCGACGACCCGTTCGGCCCCGTCATCACCTTTGGCGCCGGCGGCACCATGATCGAGCTGATCGACGACCGCGCCATGGAGCTGCCGCCGCTCAACCAGTTCCTGGCCCGCCGCCTGATGGAGCGCTCGCGCGTGTTCGAAACCCTGGGCGAATGGCGCGGCGCCACCCCGGTGAAGATGGAAGCGCTGGAGCATGTGCTGCTGCGGGTCTCGGAAATGGTCTGCGCCCTGCCCCAGTTGCGCGAGATGGACATCAACCCCCTGATCGTCGATGAATCCGGCGCCGTGGCGGTCGATGCCCGCATGGTGGTGGCCGAGCAGGCCCAGTCACTGAGCCTGGGCAGATACGGCCACCTGTCCATCCTGCCCTACCCCGCACGCTACGAGCAGATCTGGCCCCTGCGCGACGGCGGCGAATACCTGGTGCGCCCGATCCGGCCCGACGATGCGCAGATGCTCCAGACCCTGGTGAAAAGCCTCTCGCCGCAAAGCCGCTACTTCCGCTTCGTCTCGCAGCTGGCCGAGCTGCCCCCGGCCATGCTGGCCCGCTTCACCCTGATCGACTACGACCGCGAAATGGCCCTGGTCGCCGTCCAGCAGGAGCGCATCGTCGATGAAGAAGGGGAAGTGCAGGTCAAGGAACGCCTGCTGGGCGTGTCGCGCTACGTCACCAATCCCGACCGCAGCACCTGCGAGTTCGCCCTGGTGGTGGCCGACGACATGGCCGGGCAAGGGCTGGGTGCCCGCCTGATGCTCAGCATCATGGAAGTGGCGCGGGACAAGGGACTGGAGCAGATCGAGGGACTGGTGCTGACCAACAACCCCAACATGCTCAAGCTGATGCGCCGCCTGGGGTTTGAAATTCGCAGCTTCCCGGAGGACCCGGAGTTCCGCTTCGTCGTGCATCGTCTTTGAAGCGGTGGTCCCTCCGGCAGGAATCGAACCTGCATCTGACCCTTAGGAGGGGCCCGTTCTATCCATTGAACTACAGAGGGCAAGGGCTGCGATTGTAAGCGGCCCTTGCCCTCTGCTTTGCCTGCACGGGGCAGAACGTGTTTACGTTCTCAATCCTTGCGCCGGGTGTAGATCAGGTCCATGGCCGTCTGCTCGCCGGTCTGGCCGCGCAGGGTCAGGCGCTTGGTCAGGTCGTAGAAGATGAACAGCGTGCCCATGGCGCCGTTCAGGCTTTGCTCGTAGGACAGGTACAGGTCTTGCGAGATGCGCTTGCCCAGCGTCAGCGCTGCGCCTTCGGCGCCGTTGCCCGGGCCTTTGAAGCCCAGTTCGTCCAGGCCGATGTTGCCGGCCAGGTCGCCGCCGCTGCCACCGCCGCTCAGCAGCGCCAGCGCCGCTTGCTGGAGCAAGGCGGTTTCGGCCCCGCCGCTGGCCGGGTCGCGGCCCATGACGACCCAGGAGAGTTTTTCCGCATCGGGCATCACCGGGTCGGAGTAGAGCTGCACGCGCGGGGCGCTGGCGCTGCCGGCCACCTTGACCCCGGCCTGCACGGCAATGTTCGGGCGCAGGGCGATGATGTCCAGGCTGGGGTTGTCGTAGGGGCCGTTGAAGCGGATGGTGCCCTGCTCGATGTCCAGCGCCTGGCCCCAGGCGCGGTAGCGACCCCGGTCGGTGTGGATTTCGCCGGTGACGCGCGGGCCGCCGCGCACGGTGAGCTGGCCGTTCAGGCGCGTGGTCAGGCCGTAGCCCTGCAGGGCGAAGTCGGGGCCGAGGTCCAGGGTAAGGTGGATGTCCGGCTTGAGCGCGGCGCGAACCGAGCCTTCCGGAGCCGGCTCGCGGGCGGCCTTGCGGGCTTCCTGCGCCTGGCGTTCGGCATCCTGCTGGCGCTGGGCGGCAGAGGTGACGTGGACGTCATCGTCCAGGCCGGGGGCCGATTCGTCGGCCAGCAGCAGGGCGGCACGGTTGACGGTCAGCGCCCCGCGCAGGCGCAGTTGCGCATCCTGCATCTGCGCTCGCAGGGTGCCGCTCAGGCCCATCTGCCGGTCGGCCCGGCTGAGTACCTGCAGGTCTTCGAACTGGGCCTGGATGTCCATGTGCAGGCCGTTGCCGCCCGCTGCCGGGTCGTAGACGACAAAGCCGCTGCCACGCAGCTTGCCGCCCGCCTGCGGCGGCGGGGTGCGGTTGCCGCTTTGCCCCAGGACGCGGGCCTGGCCGTTGCCGCCGCCCTCCAGATAAAGCCGTTCGATATCCAGCCGGTTGCCGGCAAAGCGGGCCAGCAACTGGCCGTTTTTCAGATCCACCCCGTCGAGCAGGGAGGCAAGGCTCAGTTCCTCGGCCTGCAACGTCCCCTTCCAGGTCGGGGCGCTGCGCGTGCCGCCCAGGATGACGTCGCCGCCAAAGCTGCCGGCCACGCGCCACCCCGGCGGGGCGAAAGAGGCCCAGACGCCGACGTTGGGCAGCAGCAGCTGCACCGATCCGCTCAGGGGCGCCTGCGCGGGCCAGCGCCAGCCCTGGGCACCGTGCTGCAAGGGGCTGCGCACGTCGGCGTGGATGGTGCCGGCGCGTTCGGAGGCCCACAGCACCTGGGCACGCAGCTGGTTGCCATCTTCCAGCCCCAGCTGCGCCTGGAAGTGCTGCAGGCGCACGCGCCGCCCCCGGTTGGGCTGGCGCTGGGTCTGGCGGGTGTCGACAGCGCCGCTGCTGCGCACTATGGTGACGGCGGCGGCATCCTCGTCGGCAACGGCAATGCGCAGGTCGCCGCTCTCGCGCTCCAGCAGGATGTGCATTTGCGGCTTGCGGGCGCTGGTGTCGATGTTCCACTGCCCTTGCAGCACCAGATCGCCGCTGACGCCGGCGCGGGCCAGCACCGGGTCGTCCGGGGTGAACAGGTCGGCCCAGGCCAGGGGGATGCCGGTGATGCGGCCCTGGCTGCGCAGCGCGAGGGTGTCGGCGCCCAGGGTCAGCGGCTCCCACTGGATGTCGGCGCTGGCAACGCTGGCGGCGGCTTCCTGGGCACCGGCCGGAGGCGTCAGGGTCAAGCGGCCCGCACTGGCCTGGATGCGCCCGCCCTGCTGCTGGACGGTGACGGGTTCGGCCAGGGCCAGCCGCCAGTCGCCGCTGTCTGCCGCCGGGCGGGCACGCAGGGCAAGGGCTTCCCAGCGGGCGTGCCAGGACTGGGGCGTCCAGCCCGCTTGCAGGCGGGTGTCGATCTGCGCCTGCTGCTCGCCCTGGCGGGCCCGGGCGGTCAAACTGACCTGGAGCTTGTCCAGCGGGCCGTCCAGTTGCAGAGTCAGATCGTTTATTTCAGTAGCTGCTTGCGCAGGTGGTGCATAAACAATATGGGGTATTGTTGCTGAAAGCTTTATTTTCAGTGCGGTAGCAGCTATGGATTTTTCTGATTCCTGCGCTGTCGCGGGTGCCGGGGGCAACACGCTGCCCCAGCCGCCTTCCCAGTGCAGTTGCGCATCGGCCCGGCCTTGCAGGGGCAAGGCGGCATCGGCCAGACCGGGCAGGCGGCCCAGCCAGGCCATCAGGCTGGCGGCATCGGCCAGCGTGGCGTGCAACTGCCCTTGGCCGTCGTGCTGGCCCAGGGTGCCGGTCAGTTCCGCAGTGGCCCCTGGCAGGGTCAGGCGCGTGGTTTTGGCGCTGGCGAGCTGCTGGCTGGCGTTGTCCCAGGCCAGGGCGGGGCTGTGCAGCTGGGCGCCCCAGGCCTGGATGGCAAGGTCGCGCACGTCAAGATGCGGCGCCTGCCAGCGGCCCTGGGCCTGGGCGCGTTCCAGGCCCGGTGTGGCGGGCCGGGCCTTGCCTTTGGCGGCGGTGTCGGCAATGTCCAGGGTGAAGTCGATGGCCTGATCGGCCGTGGCCCGGGCAGTGAACGTGCCGCCCAGCGCCTGCCGGGGCAGGCTGGCCAGCACCCGCGCGGGGTTGAGGGCGTCCAGTTGCACCTGGGCATCGAGCGCCTGCGTCTGCGTGTCGAAGCGGCCCTGGGCCTGGAGCTGTCCGCCGTCCGACTTGCCGTTCTGGCCGGGCAGTTGCCATTGCAGCTGGCCCAGCGTCCAGACGCTGCCGTCCAGGCTGGCCTGGGCCGTGAGCCGTTGCAGTGGCAGGGCGGCCTTGTCCCAGGCACCGGCCAGGGGATTGCTGAAATCGGCCTGCACGCCCCACACGCCCTGGGCATTGGTGTCGATGCGCAGCTGCCCATTCAGGTCGGTGGGCGGCAGTTGGGGCGCGAACAGGGCCAGATCGACGTGCTGCAAGTCCACTTCGGCCCGGGGCAGCGGCTGCGGCTGCCAGGGGGCCAGGGTGGCGGCCACGTGGGCGGCCAGCGGGTTGGCCGCAGGGCCGTCGCTGCGAGCATCCACCGTCAATTGCAGTCGGGCATCCGGGCCGGCCAGGGTGCCCGCGAGCTGGGCGGTGGCCTGTAGTTGCAGCGGCTGCGCCAGTTCCAGCGCCGGGGCCAGGGTGGCTTGCACGCTGGCGTCCAGTTGCATGGGCGCTGCGCCCTGCAATTGCGCCTGGGCTTGCAGTTGCGCCTGCTGCGGGCCGTAGTTCAGGCCCAGCAGTTGCAGCCGGTGCTGCTGGCCGTCGTAGGCGTAGGTGGCGTTCAGGTCGCGCAGTTCGGCCTCGGGGCCGTCGCCCCAGGTCAGCAGGTCGATGCCCAGGGGCAGTTCGATGCGCAGCGGCAGTAGCAGGCTGTGCAGCGGTTCGGCGGGGCTGTCGTCCGGGGGCGCGTCGGGGTTGGCGCGGTAGTGGACGGCGGCCAGGTGCAGTTGCTCGACCTGCAACTGGCGGCGCAGCAACTGGCCCAGGTTCCAGGCGAGCGTCAGCTCTTTGATTTCGAGCTTGAAGCGCTCGGTGGACAGGCGCAGATCGGCGATTTCCCCCCCGAAGCGCAGGCTGCCCCTGGCCCCTGCCACCTCCAGCGCATAGCCCTGGGGCAGCCAGCGCTGGGCCAGCGCCAGGGTCTGCGGCAGGGACTGGTCGCGCCCACTCCACCACCACAGGCTGGCCAGGCCGGTGCCAAGCAGCACCGTCAGCAGGACGCAGGCGGCCAGCAGGCGGCGCAGCCAGCGGCGGCGCGGCGGTGCGGCGGATTTTTCCGTAGAAACGGCGGTGACGGCGGGGGTGTCCAGCCCAGGTTCTTGGCGCTCGTGCATGGCAATCAGAAGGTAAAGCCCAGCCGCAGGTGCAGGCGGATTTTTTGGGTTTTGAAACCATAGGCCAGATCGGCCTGCAGGGGGCCGACGGGGCTGTTCCAGCGGATGCCGGAACCGGCGCCGACAAAGACCTGCATCCCCTGCGCCGGCTCGTCGCTGACGCTGCCCGCGTCCATGAACACGGTGTGCTCCCAATCATTGCGGTTGCCCGCCAGGACGATGGGGCGCTGCCATTCCACGCTGCCCGCCAGCATGTAGCGCCCGCCAATGCGCTGCGCGTTGTCGGTGCGGGCGCCGATGCTCTGGTAGCTGTAGCCGCGCACGGTGGTGTCGCCGCCCGAGAGGAACAGCAGGGTCAGCGGAATGTCCGCGCCCTTGCGGGCCGTCACCGCCCCGGCCTGCGCCCGCAGCGCCAGGCGGGAGCGGCGCTTGGTGGCGGCATCGCGCTCGCCCATGGGCTGGAAGTATTGCCAGCGCCCCAGCGCCCGGGTGAAGGGGGTGCGCTGCGGCGTCAGGGTGGTGCCCACGCCCAGCTCGAACGCCAGGCCGTAGCCGCGCGTGGGGTTGGTCGGGTTGTTGAAGTAGCGCCCCGTCCAGCTGTAGTTGGCGGAAATGGCCGAGCTTTTCGGCGGGGCGTCGTCGCCCTGCGGGTTGGCCAGGTCGTAGCGCAGGAAATACTGGCGGTCGATCTTGTCCTCGTTCTTGCCGCGCCCGGCACTCAGGGCAATGCTGTTGGCCTGGTAGTCGGCCAGCTCGGCACGCTCCAGCTCGGCGCTGGTGAACCAGTTCCAGCCGCTGTCGTCGGGCAGGGAATACAGGCGGGTGGAGAGCAACGGGTTCTTGCGGTTGAGTTGCAGCTTGCTTTGCGCCTGCCAGCCCAGGCCGGGGACGCGGTTGTGCGTATGGTCGATCGACAGGCGCGGCCCGGTATCGGTACTCAGGCCCACGCCGTAGACCCATTTCTGCAAGGGCGCCTCGCGCACCTGGGCCAGCACGGGCACTTGCACCTCGGCCTGGCCTTCGGGCATCTGCTCGGTCTGCAAGGTCAGAAAGACCGAGTCGTACAGCCCCGTGGCGGCCATGCGCTGCTGCACGTCCAGCAGGGTCGATTGGCGGTACTCCTGCCCCACCGGCAGGCGGGCGGCACGGGTGACGCCCGCAGCATCGTAGCGCTGCCCGCCTTCGATCTCCAGGGGGCCGAAGCGCACCAGCGGGCCGGTGGCGTAATGGGCCTGCAATGCGGCCTGCTGCGTGTCGGCGTCGATATCAGCGCGGCTGGTGAGCAATTGCGCCGTGGGGTAGCGCTGCGCCTGCAGGCTGCGCAGGCCCTCGGCCTTGGCGCCGGCCCAGGCATCCTGGCTGAAGGGCTGGCCCACTTCCAGCGGCCAGTTGCGCTGCACCGCCTGGCGCTGCCAGCTGCCGGCTTTCTCGCCGTCCTGGGGGCTGGTGACCTGCACGTCCACGGCAGTGACGGTGGCCTGCTCGCCCGCATCCACCTCGATGCGCACCACGGGCAGGTCGGAAGAATCCCTGGGCGGGTTGTGCAGCTCCAGCTCCACCGTGGGGGCAAAGTAGCCCAGGGTGGCCAGCAGTTTGCGGATGTCGGTATCGGCCACGCTGATCAGGCGCGTCAGCTCCTGGCGGCGCAGCCCTTCCAGTTCACGGTAGCGGTTCAGCTCCAGGTGCGCTGCAAGCAGGTCTTGCGCCTCCTTGGGCCGGGCGTGGATCTGCAATTCGAAATTGGGCTGGCCCGTGGCCGTAGCCGTGGGCTTGGTCAACAGGCCGCAACCGGCCAGCAGCACCGTCGCCAACAGCAGGCCCAGGTGGGAGAAAAAACGCATAAGAACGTGTTCACGATCTCGGCGCGAAGGGGTGCAGGATGCGGATCGGGATGGGCTGCTAGGCGAAAACCGCAGCCATAGCGGTGCTATGGCGAGGATTTGCAACGACGCAGAGCGCCCGAGACCGCGACTGCACACCCGCGTGGAGATCGTGAACACGTTCTAAGCCCTCACTTCGAGAGTTGGCGCATGCACGCCTCCAGCCCCTGCACCGTGAGCGGGTACATCCTGCCGCCCACGAGCTGGTGGATGATGTCGATGCTCTGGCGGTACTGCCACACGCCTTCGGGTTCGGGGTTGATCCAGGCATGCTGGACGAAGGCATCGGTCAGGCGCTGCAGCCAGACCGCACCGGGTTCCTCGTTCATGTATTCCACGCTGCCGCCGGGTTGCAGGATTTCGTAGGGGCTCATGGTGGCATCGCCGACGAAGATCAGTTTGTAGTCCTGGTTGTACTTGCGGATGATGTCCCAGGTGTCGAACTTCTCGGCAAAGCGGCGGTGGTTGTTCTTCCAGACGAAGTCGTACACGCAGTTGTGGAAGTAATAGAACTCCAGGTGCTTGAACTCGGCCTTGGCGGCGCTAAACAGCTCTTCCACGCGCTGGATGTGGTCGTCCATGGTGCCGCCCACGTCCATCAGCAGCAGCACCTTCACGTTGTTGTGCCGCTCGGGAATCATCTGGATGTCCAGCCACCCGGCATTGGCCGCCGTGTTGCGGATGGTGCCGGGCATGTCCAGCTCCAGCTCGCCGCCCTGGCGGGCGAATTTGCGCAGGCGGCGCAGCGCCACCTTGATGTTGCGCGTGCCCAGTTCCTGCGTGTCGTCGTAGTCGCGATAGGCGCGTTGCTCCCACACCTTCACCGCGCTGCGGTTCTTGCCCGGCCCGCCGATGCGGATGCCCGCCGGGTTGTAGCCGCCGTGGCCAAAGGGGCTGGTGCCGCCGGTGCCGATCCATTTGTTGCCACCCTGGTGGCGCTCTTTTTGTTCTTCCAGGCGTTTTTTCAGCGTCTCCATCAGTTCGTCCCAACCCATGGCCTCGATGGCGGCTTTTTCTTCCGGGGACAGTTCGCGCTCCAGCAGCTTGCGCAGCCAGTCCTGGGGGATTTCCTGGGTCAGGTCGGTGAGCATTTCCACGCCCTTGAAGTAGGCCGCAAAGGCGCGGTCGAACTTGTCGAAATGCTTTTCGTCCTTCACCAGAATGGTGCGGGCCAGGTAGTAGAAATCGTCCAGGCTCCAGCCGTCCTGGCTTTTGGGGCCGACCACGCCCGCCTGCAGGGCTTCGAGCAGGGCCAAAAATTCCTTGACCGAAACCGGCAGCTTGGCGGCACGCAGGGTGTAGAAAAAGTCAATCAGCATGAATGGGCCTCGAAGGCTTATTGGGCGGGCGTATGCAGCTCCAGAAGATGGAGCAGATGGGCGCGGACATCCGGCCACTCGCCCTGGCGCAGGCTGTACATCACGGTATCGCGGATGGTGCCGTCACGGCGCAGCGCATTGCCCCGGATGACGCCGTCCTTCTTCGCCCCCAGGCGCTCGATGGCCCGCTGGCTGGCGAAGTTGTAGCTGTCGGTGCGCCAGCCCACGACGTGGCAGTCCAGCGCATCGAAAGCATGGCCCAGCAAAAGCAGCTTGCAGGTGGTATTGACGTGGCTGCGCTGCACGCTGCGGGCGTACCAGGTGTAGCCGATTTCCACGCGGCGCACGGGCGCCAGGATGTCGTGGTAGCTGGTGGTGCCCAGCACGCGGCCCGTTGCCTCGTCGATGACGGCAAAGGCAAAGCGGCTGCCCTCCTGGCGCATCTGCAGCGCGGTTTCGATGTAGGCGCGGGTGTCGTGCGGCTCGGGCACGCTGGTGACGCGCAGCTTCCACAATTGCCCGTCGGCAGCGGCGGCACGCAGCCCTGCCTCATGCTCCAGCCCCAAAGGCTCCAGGCGCACGCCGTTGCGGCGCAGGGTGACGGGCTGGACAAAGGCCATGGCGGTTTTCCTTTAGCGGTTGCGCTGGTTCATGAACACCAGCTTTTCAAACAGGCTGATGTCCTGCTCGTTCTTCAAGAGCGCCCCGACCAGCGGCGGCACGCTGATCTTGTTGTCCTTGCTGTGCAGCGCCTCGGCCGGGATTTCTTCGGCCAGTAGGAGCTTGAGCCAGTCGATCAGTTCACTGGTCGAGGGCTTTTTCTTCAGCCCCGGCAGCTTGCGGATTTCGTAGAACACCTGCATCGCGGCACTGAGCAGTTCGCCCTTGAGGCCGGGGAAATGCACGTCCACGATCTGGCGCATGGTGTCCGCCTCGGGGAACTTGATGTAGTGGAAGAAGCAGCGGCGCAAAAACGCATCCGGCAACTCCTTCTCGTTGTTCGAGGTGATGAACACCAGGGGCCGGTGCTTGGCGCGGATGAGCTGGCGCGTTTCGTAGCAGTAGAACTCCATGCGGTCGAGTTCGCGCAGCAGGTCGTTGGGAAACTCGATGTCCGCCTTGTCGATCTCGTCGATCAAGAGCGCCACCGGCTGCTCGGCAGTGAACGCCTGCCACAGCACGCCTTCCACGATGTAGTTCTCGATGTTTTGCGAACGGGCATCGCCCAGTTGGCTGTCGCGCAGGCGGTTCACCGCGTCGTATTCGTACAGCCCCTGCTGCGCCTTGGTGGTGGATTTGATGTGCCACTGCAGCAGCGGCATCCCCAGCGCCTCGGCAGCCTCCTCGGCCAGCATGGTCTTGCCGGTGCCAGGTTCGCCCTTGACCAGCAAGGGGCGCTGCAACTGGATGGCGGCATTCACGGCCAGCATCAGGTCGGGGGTGGCGATGTAGTTGTCGGAACCTTGGAATTTCATAGGGCAAAAAGTCAAGAAAAGTGAAAAACCATCAATCGCGCGTGGCGCGGCGTTGCACGGCAGCGACGTAGGCCGCGCCGTCGGGCGGCAGGCCGCTGCGCTGGCTGTCGGCCAGCATCTGGCCCAGGCACTCCATCGCCGCATGGTGGGCGTCGTGCAGGCCGCCGTCCAGGCGCCTGGAGAGCAGCTCCACCGCCTGGCGGATGCCGCGCGGCTGGTCGATGCTGCACTGCTCGCTGATCGACAGGTGCATGGACAGGTGCAGAAAGGGGTTGGTGCGCTCGGGCGTCAGGTCGTAGTTGCGGGCAATCGCCGCATCCACGTCGGCCAGATCGGCAAAGTATTCGGGATGCTCCTCGATCCACAGGCTGGCCAGCGTCTCGATGGCTTCCATCGGCGCGTTGGCGAGCATTTTGGAGCGCACGCCGCAAAAGAAGCGGCGCACATCGGCTTGGCTGGGTTGAAACATAGTCCGCCAGCGTAGCACGGGCCGCAGGGGCACAACGGCAAGCGATTGCTTACGGAGACACCCCGCCCGGAAATACCAGCATGGCCTGCACCCCGTTGCTGCACCCCGGCACCGGGCTGGTCAGGGTGAAGTCGGCCCCGTGCTGGCGGGCAATGCTGCCGACGATGGACAGGCCCAGCCCATAGCCCAGGCGTGCGGCATCGGCCCGCACGTGGCGCTGCTGCACCGTGGGCAGGTCGGCGACGGCGATGCCGGGGCCGCTGTCGCGCACGATGATGGCCGGGGGCTGCGCCTGCACGGCCAGCTCCACCGGGCCGCTGCTGTAGGTGAGGGCGTTGTCGATCAGGTTGCGCAGGGCGATGGCCAGGGTGTCGATGTCGCCCAGTACCGTGACGGCAGCGTCCGGTGGCTCCCAATCCAGGCGTTTTTGCGCCTGGGGCTGTTGCCAGAATTCCTGCGCCAGGGTGGTACACAGTTGCCCCAAGTCCACCGCCGTGCGCTGCTGGGCGGCGGCTTCGGCGCGGGACAGTTGCAGCAGCCGTTCGGTGCGGTGGCTCAAGGTGTGCAGGGCTTGCAGGATGGGCTGGATTTGCGCCAGTGCGATGTGCCCGCTGCCTGAAGCCTCGGCCTGTTCGATGGCGGTATGCAGGCGCAGCCGTACCGAGGCCAGGGGCGTGCGCAGTTCGTGCGCGGCATTGGCGGCCAGGGCGCGTTCCACGTCCAGGGCCAGGTGCAGGCGGTGCAACAGCTGGTTCACGTCCTGGCCGACCTGGTGCAGCTCGCGCGGCAGATCGGCCAGGGCCAAGGGCTGCAAATGGTCGCCGCTGCGCTGCTGAATCTGCGCTTGCAGCCAGCGCAGGGAGTGCAGTTCGCGCCGGGCAATCCAGTGAATCAGCCACAGCAGCACCGGCAGCATGAGCAGCAGCACGGCGATCAGGCCGCTGGCGGTGCGCCAGCGTGCCTGGGCGCGTTCTTCCAGCGGGTCGGCCAGTTGCAGCCACAGGCCGCTGGCCGGTTCGTGCAAGGTGTAGATGCGGTGGCGGCGCGTGTCGTAAAAGCCTTCTTGCAGGGGCGCGGCAAAGGCATGGTCGGGGGCGGCGCTGGAGCGCAGCAGCAGGTCGCCCCGGGCATCGCGCAGTTGCAGCGACAGCGGCTCGGTGTAGTCGGAGCCGGGCACTTCGCCCAGGATGCGCACGCCGTGCGCGGGGGCCGGGGTGGCGGCATCGAGCAGCGCGGGGTAGAGCTGGCGGTGGGCGCTTTCCACCAGTTCGGTATCGAAGTTGTGCTGGATTTGCGTATCCACATACCAGGCGACCAGGGCGGTGCTGACGCTCCAGACCAGCGCCACCGCTGCCACCAGCGGGCGGGCCAGGCGGGTGGCCAGCGAGGTTTGGCTGCTCATGCCGCCTCCAGCCGGTAGCCAGTGCCGCGCACGGTCTGGATGAGGTGGCTGCCCAGCTTGCGGCGCAGGCGGCTGATGAACACCTCCAGCGTGTTGCTGTCGCTGCTGGCATCCCATTGGTAGAGGGCTTCCTGCAGGCGCTCGCGGGTAAAAATCTGCGCCGGGCGGCTGGCCAGCACGCGCAGCAAGGCCCATTCCTTGGGCGTGAGGACGACGGGCAGGCCCGCCACCAGCACCACTTCCCGCGCCAGGTCGATCTGCACGCTGCCGCGTACCACCTGGGCGCCGGCCTGCTGGCTGCGCCGCCGTTCGATGGCGCGGAGCCGGGCCAGCAGTTCCTCGGGGTCGTAGGGTTTGACCAGATAGTCGTCCGCCCCCGCATCCAGCCCCCGGATGCGGTCGCTGACCTGATCGCGGGCCGTGACGGCAATCACCGTCGGGCTGTCCGGGGCGGTGCGCAGTTGCGGCAACAGCGCCAGGCCGTCGCCATCGGGCAGGTTCAAATCCAGCAGCACGGCCCAGTAATGATTCACGCTGACCAGGGGACGGGCCTGGGCCAGGCTGTCGGCCCAATCCACCTGGTAGTGCTTGGTGTGCAGATACGCCAGCACGGCAGCAGCCAGGGCGCGGTCGTCTTCTAGAAGCAGGATGTGCATGGTGAAAGCAGTGTAGGGGGCGGCCATGCTGCACGCCCAGGCTGAACGCTGGCTGAACATCGGGTTCAGCAGGCGTTCAGAGCGCCCGCGCACAGTCGCGCCCCATGATTGCTGTTGCTGCTGCCAAATTCCCCGCACTGATTCCCGCCCTGGCGGGCCGACTGTGCCGCCCGTCCCTCCTGTCACTGCCCCCGCGCACCGTGGCGCTGCTGCTGGCGCTGTGGTGCGCCGGGCCGCTGAACCTGACGCTATGGCACAAGCTGTCTGCGCTGGAAGACTTTGCCGACCCCTGGGCGCTCAAACGCCTGACCCTGGGCGGCCTGATTGCCGGGGCCACCTTCGTGTGGCTGATGTTCTGGTCATGGCCCGGGCTGCGCCGCCCGGCGTGGAGCCTGCACCTGCTGCTGGCCGCCAGCGTGCAGCACTTCATGCGCAGCTACGGCATCGTCATGGACAGCTCGATGCTGGCCAACAGCCTGCATACCAACTGGACGGAAGCCTGGGCGCTGGTCACCCCTGCGCTGCTGGTACAGGTGCTGTTGCTGGCCGGGCTGCCCATCGTCTGGCTGTACCGGGGCGTGCAGATGCCCCACCAGCGCCGGGGCTGGCTGCGCTCGGCCCTGTGGCTGCTGGCGGCGCTGATCGTGCTGGTCGGCGGCAGCCTGCGCCTGTACCGCGATCTGGCCCCGCTGCTGCGCAACCACACGGAAATCCGGTTCATGGTCAACCCCCTGGCGACCGTGGTGTCGTGGGCCAACGTCACGCTCAAACCCATCTTCAAACCGAAAAAACCTTTTCAGCCGGTGACGGCAGGCGCCGCCCTGGGGGCCAGCTACGCCGCGCAGGCAGCGGGCCGGCACAAACCGCCGCTGCTGGTGCTGGTGGTGGGCGAGACGGCACGCGGCGACCACTTCGGCCTGAACGGCTACGCCCGCGCCACCACGCCGCAACTGGCGCAGCGGCAGGTACTGAGCTGGGCGCAGGTGCAGTCGTGCGGCACCAACACCATTGCCTCGGTGCCGTGCATGTTCTCGCCGCTGGGCAAGGAGGGGTACGAAGGGCGCAAGGCCGAATACGGCAATCTGCTGGACATCGTGCAGGCGGCGGGCCTGGGCGTGCGCTGGCTGGACAACCAATCGGGCTGCAAGGGCGTGTGCGAGCGCATCCCCAGCGCCGACGCCCAGGCCATCGCCACGCCCGCGCAGCGCCAGCAGTGGTGCCACGATGGCGAATGCCTGGACCGCCTGATGCTCGGGGAACTGGACGGCCAACTGGCCGCCATCCCCGCCGCACAGCGCCAGCAGGGCGTGGTGCTGGTGCTGCACCCAATGGGCAGCCACGGCCCGGCGTACTACCGCCGATCGGCCCCGGACAGCAAGCATTTCACGCCCGAATGCGCCACCCACGTCACCTCCGATTGCAGCCAGCAGGACTTGGTGAACGTGTACGACAACAGCCTGGTGGAAACCGACGCCTTCCTGGCCCAGACCATCGACTGGCTGCGCACCCAGGAACAGGACTTTGCCCCCGCCATGCTCTACGTCGGCGACCACGGCGAATCGCTGGGCGAAAACGGCCTGTACCTGCACGGCCTGCCCTACCGCATCGCCCCGCAGGCGCAAAAGCACGTGCCCTGGGTGCTGTGGCCCGGCACGCTGCAAGAGCGCACCGGCTGGCGCGAAGCATGCAACCGCGCCCGGCTGGCCCAGCCGCTGACGCACGATGCCTACTTTCACACCGTGCTGGGGATGCTGGACGTGCGCACGCCGCATTACCAGCGCACGCTGGATGCCCTGGCCACCTGTCGCCCCGACACAGAACGACATCTATAGAACCCCGGCCAGCCACCCATTCGCCAGCACCACGCACACCCCGGTGCCGACAAACAGGCTGAGAAACAGGTTGCCCCGCCACAGATGCACGGCCACCGTGGCGGCGATGCCTGCCAGTTTGGCCGTGGCCAGGGGGGTGTCGTGCAGGTCGATCATGCGCAGGCAGTAGACCACCAGGATCACCGTCACGCCCAGGGGCATCCAGGCGTTCAGGCTGGCCAGCAGGGGGGAATCCTTGATCGTTTCCCGAATGGCGAAGGGCAGTGCCCGCAGCGCAAAGGTGATGGCGGCAGCACAGCCGATCGCCAGTGCCACGTAGTGCCAGTCGATGGTCACGGTGCGTTCCTTTCTTTCTTTTGAGCGACCGCCACGGCGTACCGCGCCAGGCAGAAGACGACAAAGGCGGCCATGGCCACCAGCAGCATCGCATCGCCGGCCAGCACGGCGGCTGCGCCACCGGCGCCGAGGGCGGCCAGGGCGATGGTCTTGTCGGGCCGGGTGCGGTAGGCGTCGATGGCCAGCACGATGAACAGGGCGGTCAGGACAAAATCCAGCCCGGCCAGATCGCTCAACCACGCCTGGCCAGCCAATGCGCCCAGCACCGAGCCGCTGACCCAGGACAGGTGCAGGCCCAGTTGTATCCCCATGATCTGGCGGCTGGTCTGCGCCTGCTGCGGCAGGTTGGCGATGAGAACGTAAGCCTCGTCCGTCAGCCCGTAGATGCTGTAGAGCTTGCGCCCCCAGCCGCGCACCTGCTGCAACGGGAAGGACAGGCCGTAGAACACATGCCGGGCATTCACCAGCAGCGTGGTCAGCGCAATGGCCGACAGCGGGGCCGACGCCACCACCATGCCGACCAGCAGGAACTCCACCGACCCGGCATAAATCGCGCCGGACAGGATCGGCGCCAGCCACCACGGCAGGCCGTTGCTGGTGACCAGCACCCCCAGGCCCATCCCCAGCGCAAGCAGGCCCAGCCACACGGCGCCGGCGCGGTGGGCGGCCAGCCGCAGGCTGCGCTGGGCGGATTGGAGGGCGGGGGAAGGCAGGAAGCGGGACATGGGCAATCGGGGTCTGGCGGCAATACGCCTTTATTGTCGTTGCCGAATGCGCGGCCAAAAGGGCCGTGCCGCCGCTACGCAGGGGGGCATCCCGCATCGCGATGCGGCGCACTGCCGCCAACGGCATAAGATGCTCCCTTTTTTGCGCCGGACAGCCGCCACGGCAGCCATCCCGGCGATGGGAAGCAGCATGGAATTTCACACCTGGATAGCGTTCTTGATGGCCAGCATTTTTATCGCCGTGTCCCCCGGCTCGGGCGCGGTGCTGTCGATGAGCCACGGCCTGGCCTACGGCGTGCGCCAGGCTTCGACCACGATCTGGGGGCTGGAGGCGGGTCTGGTGCTGATCCTGCTGATCGCCGGCGGCGGCGTGGGCGCGGTGCTGGTGGCCTCTGAACTGGCGTTCACCGTGGTCAAGGTGCTGGGCGCCTGCTACCTGATCTACCTGGGCTGGTGCCAGTGGCGCAGCGCGGGCAATGCGCTGGATGTGGCGCATCTGCGGGATGCGGCCCACCTGCCGTGGCGCAAGCGGCTGCTCATCGGCTTTCTCACCAACGCCACCAACCCCAAGGGCATCATCTTCATGGTGGCGGTGCTGCCGCAGTTCCTCAGCGCCAGCCAGCCGCTGTGGCTGCAATTGCTCATCATGGCGGCCACCATCGTCGGCGTGGATGTGCTGGTGATGCACGGCTACGCCTTTGGCGCCAGCGCCCTGCGCCGCTGGATGCGCAGCGCCAGCGCCCAGCGCGGGCAGAACCGGGTGTTCGGCGGCTTGCTGATGCTGATCGGCGCGGGCTTGTTCTTTGTGCGCCGCCAGCCCAATTGATCAAACAATTATCAAATTCAGTAGCCTTTACCGCTCTAAATCATTGGATTTCAGATTGAAAATCATCTGAAAATCAATAAATACCAGCAGAAACAGCTCTCTTTTCAATATCAGACCGCGCCGTCAAAACCGTTCTGCCGCCAGGCCTCGAACACCGTCACGGCCACGGCGTTGGACAGGTTCAGGCTGCGCTGGTCGGGGCGCATCGGCAGACGCAGCCGCTGCGCAGGCGGAAAAAAGCCTTCGCGGATGGCCTGCGGCAACCCTTTGGTTTCGCAACCGAAAACAAAATAATCCCCCGGCTGGAACTGCAAGCCGAATGCGCTGCTGCTGCCGTGCGTGGTCAGGGCAAACATGCGCTGGGGCGGGGGCTGCTGCATCTCCAGAAACGCCTGCCAGTCGGCATGGCGGCGCACGCTGGCGTACTCGTGGTAATCCAGCCCGGCGCGGCGCATGTGGCGGTCTTCCATGGAAAAGCCCAGCGGCTCGATCAAATGCAGACGGCAGCCGGTGTTGGCCGCCAGGCGGATGACGTTGCCCGTGTTGGGCGGAATCTCGGGGTGGACAAGCACGATATGAAACATGGGGCGCGATTGTGCGCCTGTTCGCGCCGGTTCATCGCACCGTCATGCCGACGGCGTGCGGGCCACGGCCAGCACGCTGACCGTGGCGGCCCCGGCGTGCAGCAGCGCCTGGCTGGCGCCGCGCAGAGTGGCCCCGGTGGTCAGCACGTCGTCCACCAGCAGAATGTGCCGCCCCTGCACCAGCGCGGGCGCCGACACGGTAAAGGCGCGGCGCAGGTTGCGCAGCCGCGCCGCCCGCGTCAGGCCGCGCTGGCTGGCCGTTTCCCGGGGCCGCTGCAAGGCCGTGAGCCAGCATTTTTGCGGTGCCAGCAGGCGGGCCAGTTGCGCCGCCTGGTTGAAGCCGCGCTGCCGCAGCCGCTGCGCCGACAGCGGAACGGGCACCAGCGCATCGGCCTGCGCCACCGCAGCGGCCAGCGCCGGGCTGGCACGCAGCCATTGCGCAATGGGCCGTGCCAGGGCGGGCTGCGGGTGCAGCTTCCAGCGCGTCAGGATGTCCGCCCACGGGTAGCCGTAATCCACCCACACATGGCACGCCTGCCACGGCGGCGGCTGGCGCAGGCACTGGCCGCAGCGCTGCCCCGCCACCCCATCCGGCAAAGGCAGGCCGCAGCCGGTGCAGCGGTGCTGTGCCACCGGCGCAAACTGCGCCCGGCACGCCGCGCACAGCGGCCCGCCCCGCGCCCAGGCATGGCAGGCCAGGCATTGCTGGGGCAGGCGGGAAGATAGCCACAGGGCCGCGTTTGAAAGCATCGGGCCAATATACTGCGCGGCGCTGTATGTCCGACACCGATTTCCTGCCCCCCACCATCGACCCCCTTGCCGCCCGGCGCTGGCAGCGCAGCGCCCCGGCGCTCTCCCCCTGGCTGCACGAAGAAGTCGGGCGGCGGATGCAGGAGCGCCTGGACTGGATCGCTCAGCCCCCCGCCGTCTGGTGCCACTGGCACGCCCTGCGCGGCGGCGTGGCGACACACGACCTGATTGCCGGACGCTACCCCCAGGCGCTGTGCTACGTGGTGGAAAGCCAGCCCGCCGCCCAGGAGGCCGCCCGCCAGCGCTGGGCCGCCGCCCCCTGGTGGCAGCCCTGGCGCCAGGCCAAGGTGCAGGTCGCCACCCCGCCCGAGCTGGGCGCCAACATGCTCTGGGCCAACATGCTGCTGCACGAGCAGGCCGACCCGCTGGCCCTGCTGCGCCAGTGGCACGCGGCGGTGGCGGTGGACGGCTTCGTCATGTTCTCCTGCCTGGGGCCGGACACGGTGCAGACGCTGCGCAGCCTGTACGCCGCGCTGGGCTGGCCCCCCGCCGGGCACAGCTTCACCGACATGCACGACTGGGGCGACATGCTGATCCAGACCGGCTTTGCCGAGCCGGTGATGGACATGGAAACCATCACCCTGAGCTTTGCCACCCCCGAGCGCCTGCTGCAAGAGCTGCGCGAGCTGGGGCGCAACCTGCACCCCCAGCGCTTTGCCGCCCTGCGCGGCCCGGGCTGGCGCCAGCAGTTGCTGCAAGCCATCGCGCAGCACCTGCGCCTGCCTGATGGACAATTGGGCCTGCGCTTTGAAATCGTCTACGGTCACGCCTTCAAGGCCGCACCGCGCAGCGCCCGCCAATGGAAAAAAAGCCGCGCTGACCTACGTTGAACCGCCCCGTTCTCCACCCCTGAGGGAACCGGGCCAGGGAGAGAACCATGAACCGCCACCCCAACCGCCGCCAGTGGACGCTGGCTGCCACCGCCGCCTTGGCCACCCTGCCCCTTTTCGGCTGCCAGTCCAAAAGCGATCTGCCCCTGGAAGGCATGGACCTGACCGGCGCCGAACACGGCAAGGACTTCCCGCTGTTCGACCCCGAAGGCCGCCAGCGCTCGATCAAGGACTTTGCCGGCAAGGTCGTCGTCGTCTTCTTTGGCTACGTGCAGTGCCCCGACGTCTGCCCCACCACGCTACAAGAGCTGGTCGAGGCCAAGGCCCTGCTGGGGCCGCTGGGCGAGCGCCTGGTCGGCGTTTTCGTCACCGTCGATCCCGAGCGCGACACGCCGGAAATCTTGAAAAGCTACACCCATAATTTCTCGCCCGACTTCGTCGGCCTGACCGGCACGCCCGAGCAGATCGCGCAGGTGGCCCGCAGCTTCAAGGTGTTCTACAAGAAAGTCCCCGGCAGCACGCCCGGCACCTACACCATGGACCACTCCGCCGGGATGTACATGTACGACCCCCAGGGCAAGCTGCGCGTCTACCACCGCTACGGCCAGGGCGCCGCCGCACTGGCGCACGACGCCAGGCTGCTGCTGGAAGCCATGCCGTAAGCAGAGCAACGCACGGCTGGGAGAATCTCCTGAAAAAATAGCTTCTACCGCTTTTATTTATTGGGTTTCAGATGGTTTTCCATCTGAAACCATTGCATTTCCAGCGGTAAAAGCTATTTTTATTGACGAAAACCGTCTGCAAGTCGGTTCACACCAGCACCTGCCGGCGCGTGCGGCCCTGCGGGGCTGCGGCGCCGATGGGCTGGCCCGAGGCGGGCACCGCCCGCTCGCGCCCCCAGGCGCGGATGTCCTCGATCTGCTCGGGGGCGGTTTTGGACAGCGGCACCACGTTGTTGAAGCTGCGCCGGAACAGCTCGGGCGTGACGGCGGTATCGCCGTTCAGGTACGCCTCTTTCACCACTTCACGCACCGCCGATTCGAGGTCGGAACCGGCAAAGCCGTCGGACAGTTCCACCAGCTCCTGCAACAGGGCTTCGGGCACCTCCTGCCTGAGGCCGCGCTGGGCATAGATGCCGATGATTTCGCGCCGCTCCGGCGCGGTGGGCAGATCGACGAAAAACAGCTCGTCGAAGCGCCCCCGGCGCAGCAGCTCGGGCGGCAGGCGCGAAACGTCGTTGGCCGTGGCCACGACGAAGACGCGCGAACGCGCCTCCTGCAGCCAGTAGAGGAACTGCCCGACCAGCCGGGTGGCGGTGCCGCCATCGCTGCTGCTGCCTGCGCCGGCCAGGCCTTTTTCGATCTCGTCGATCCACAGCACGCAGGGCGCGACGTGGTCGGCGGTGGCCAGGGCGTCTTTCAGCCGCGTTTCGCTCTGGCCCAGGTACTGGCCGTGGATGGTGGACAAGTCCAGCCGGTACAGCGGCAGCCCCCAATTGGCGGCAATGGCCTTGGCCGAGAGCGATTTGCCGCAGCCGGGCACGCCCACCAGCAGCACGCCGCGCGGCGGGCGGATGCCGCGCTCGCGCAGGTCGGCGGTGAGCAGGGGCTGCTCCTTGTCCAGCCAGGCTTTCAGCCCGCCCAGGCCGCCGACGTTCAGCTCGGTGCCGCGCACGTTCACCCGCTCGATGCCCGAGATGTCGGCAAAGATGCGGTCCTTGGCGTGCATGACCTCGACCATGTCGGCCTTGGTGATGCGGCCATTGGCCAGCAGGGTGGCGATGATGTTTTCCGCCTCGATGCGCGAGACGCCGGCCAAGGCCGCAGCGGCGCGGCGTTCGTCGGCCTCGTCCCATTCGATGGGCATGTGCGCCCGGTAGGCGCCCAGGTTTTCCTGGACGATGGCCAGCATCTCGTCCTCGGTCGGCGCCGACAGCACCAGCGACATGCCGGCCCGCTGCAACTGGCCGAACACCGGCTTGGTGGTGATGACGACGACGCAGCCGCTGTTCTCCGCCGCCAGCATCACCACGTCCAGCAGGTGCCGCGCGGCGGGGGTGTCGTCCTCGATGTCGGAGACCTCGGTCAGCACGACGCTCAGGTTCTGCCGCTGGGGAAACTGCTGGCTGGCAAAGTCCACCGCGCCGGTGACGGAACGGTCGTCATTGACGGTGCGGCTGGTGCCCAGCTCCCGCGTGCCCTGGGAAAGCGTGTGGACGTAGATCGGCGCTTGCAGTTCGGCGCCGACTTCGCGCAGCAGCTCCAGCACCCGGCTGCGTTCCGCGCTGCGGATGGAGATGAAGGGAATGCGGGCCTTCAGGTAGCGGCTGAGGGTGGCCTTGAATTCAACGGTGTCGCTCATGGGCGGTAATCAGAGAAGGATGTTACGTTTACGGGGGGACTGCGCTGGCATGGATGCAGGCGCCGACTGCGGCTGAACGTCCGGCGGCAGCGCCAGCGCGTCGTAACGGGTCAGCGGGTTGTTGCGCAGCAGGGTCGCCCGTTGCCCGCTGCGGTCGGCGCGGGCGCTGTCTTCCAAAGAGTGTTGCGAGCGCTCGGCGAACTTGCGCACTTCGGCGGCAAGCTGGCTGCGGGTGTCCGGCGGCAGCGCCGGCAGCAGGCACAGGCGGTGGACGAAGTGCAACTGCGTGCGGGCCTGCACGATGGCCCGCACCACCAGCGTCTCCTGCCCGCCACGGTGCCCGCTGCCGTGCAGGTCACGTTGCAGGCGGTCGGCGCAGACGTTCAGCCGCCGCTGCACCTCGTCGGACAGGCGCTGGACGAATAGCGGCGCCACGCCCGCCGACCAGTGCAGCGAACCGGCATACAGGGTTTGCAGGCAGTTTTCGTCATCGTCGCCACGGGCCAGGGCATCCAGGCACTGGCTCCACTGTGCGTAGCTGGCCGGGGCGCCCTGGCCGCCAGCGGCAGGCGCCTGGCCGCCGCGTGCAAACAGCCGCTTCCACATCGGCGGATCAGCGGCTACGGCGCACAAACGGCGCGGCGGGCAGCAAATCCCAGGCGGGCAAGGCACCGGCCAGCACATCCCGGCTGGCGGGCGGCGCAGGCGGCTGCTGTGGCTGGCGGGGTGCAGCGGATTGCTGCGCGGGCGAGGGGCCGAGCGGGGCGCTGGGCGCGGTGGTTTCTGGCGCGGCGGAAAGGATTTCTCGTGGCATGGGGAAAAGCTCCTGGCGAAATTCAAGCGGCCTGTGCGGCAGCGGCGGGCATGACGCGGCGGGCGGTGTTGTGCCCGGCCAGCAGGTGCTGCTCGGGGCTGATGCTTTCCAGCAGACTGGTCACTTCGGCAGCCACGGCATCGCGCATGGCCCAGTCACGCCGCCATTCCACGGTTTCGGCCAGGCAGGCCCGCAGCGCCTGGGCCGATTGCTCTTGCAGCAGGGCAAAGTCGCGTTCGATCTGCTTGCGCCGCTGCTGCACCTGCCGGTAGTTGAGGAAGGCCCAGCCCAGCGCGGCCAGCCCCATGACGAAGACGATCATGCCGTTGCCCAAACTCATCAGCAGCAGCACCACGCCCAGGGCGATCAGCCCCCAGTCCTTCAACCCCAGCTTGGCCTGTTCCAGCGCCTGCTGCTTGCGCCGCTCGATGTGCTGGCGCAGGCTGTCTTGCAGTTCGGCCTCGTTGTCGCCCTGCGCCGTCTGGCCTTGCCAGTCTTCGATGGACAGGTGAATCGTCTGCGGCGCCTGCTGGCGGATTTGCGCCGTCACGTCGCTGTGCGCATCCACGATCCAGTCGCGCGAATGCGCCACCGCCAGCCGCTGGGTGGCGCGGGTGACGTGCGAAAGCTCCGGGTGCATGGCCGCGTTGGTCAGCAGTTGCGTGAAGTCCACACGCTCCTCCTGGGCCTTGGATTGCAGGTCGAACCGCTGCTGGGCGGCGCGTTTGTCGCCCGCTTCCTCGATGATGAGCTGGTTGAGCTGCTCGGTGCGGCGCAGCGGCAGCTCCTCATCGTCGAAGTGGGACACCAGGCTGGTGAGCAGGTTGTCCACGGCGATGAGGACGCTGCTGGCCGTCTTGATCTCGCCCTGAAAGATGTCCTGGAAATGCTCCAGCACGATGGACTGCATGCTCACGGCGTTCAGCGCCGCGTTCAGGTCGTTCCACGCCGGGCTGAACCGGCTCAGGTGCCCATAGCGCTGCGCATGATTGAAGTTGGGGGTTTTGGAGCGCAGCGCATCGCCCCATTGCCCGCGCTGGGTCTGGGCGAAACCGGCCTGTTGCGCCAGCTCCTCGATCCAGCCGCCGATGCGCTTGGTGCACAGCAGCGCGGCGTCGGTGTTGAAAACGCCGTTGGCCAGGGCATCGATCATCACCACCGTCTGCCGATCCAGGCTGTACGGATTCTGCAGGCCGAAATAGCGGTCGAGCCAGATGCGGCTGACCTCGGAGCGCCCGGCGCGGCGGCCGATCAGGGAGAAAAACAGCGCGGTTTTTTCGTCGTCGCGGCGCGTGGCCTCGGCCAGAGCGCGTTCGGCCAGGGCGCGGTTGTCCGTCAGCCAGGCGGCCAATGCCACCAGCGCCGGGGCCAGCCAGTAGCGCGGGGTGGACAGCATCAGCTCCTCGGTGGCGTTGCGGATGGTTTCCTGGCGCACCAGCTGAATGTCCGAGGCTTGCAGGATGCCGGTGGCCTGGCGGCGCACGATGGCGTACTGGCCGAATTTGTTCTCGATTTCCTGGCGGATTTTGACCTGCCGGGTTTCTGCCAGCGCCAGCTCCTTGGCCCGCAGATCGGATTGCACAAATTCATTGAATGCCTGTTCCAGCCGCGACAGTTCGGCGCGGGTCTGCGCCAGATTGCTGCCGACCACGTCCACCTGCCCGGAGACGGTGCCGATATCGCTTTGCAGGCTGCGCAGCGAACCCAGGATCAGGCTGAGGTCGGCCACTTGGATGATGCGTTCTGTACTCATGGTGTCTCGCAGGAGGGGTTCAAAGGTCGATGAAGGCGGTCTGCCCCGATTCGCCGACGGCGATCAGGCGGTTGGAATACACCTCGACAAAGGCATACCCCGGGTGCAGGGCGACGCTGCGGGCCCGCTCCAGCAGGCTGGGCAAAGGCTCGAAGGTTTTGTAGTGCTGGATGATGCTGCCCGTGCAGTCCAGCGTATGCACCTGGTAGGGCGCCCCCAGGTAGCAGCGCGAGACGATGCCCAGCGGCAATGCGTCGATCTGCACGTCCGGCAGCTCCTGGCGGATGGCTTCGATCAGCGCCTGCACGCTGGCCGGGGAATGCACATGCCCGCCCGCATCCAGCTGGGTGACGGCCCGGATATAGGCGGCGGAACGTTTCTTGCGCAGCCGCGCCTCCAGTTGCGCCCCGGCAAGCCGGGGGGCGGTGGCGGTCTGCGCCCGAAGCGGTATGGCAGTGGCGGGTTGGATACCCAGTAAGGAGCGGGCCATGGAATGATGCGACGTGGTGTGAAGGGAAGCTTTCAGCCGCCGCATCATAACGACAAGCATGGGGCGTACACGCCCTGCGCCAGGCTGGTGCAGATCGCCATTGCGCCCGCATCAAGCAGCTATTTTTTATTTATCGCTTTGCACTGGCAGATGCTTGTCCATCCACGCCAGCAAGTCCTGCCACATGGCGGCAATCTCCGTGCGCACCGGCATCCGCAGGGCGTGGTGCAGTTCGATCGTGACCACGGGTACGCCCAGCTGCAGGCCGCCGTAATTGCCCAGCGAGCCGGGGAAGACGCCCAGCTGGTCGAGGTGCAGGCCGCCCAGCTTCTGCGGCGGCGTCTGCGGCCCGTCGAAGTCCAGCACCCCGTAGGGCGCGTGGATGCTGACGACCAGATCGGGGGCGAACTGCGCCATCTGCGCGTGCAGGAATTGCGATTCCGGCTCGGACAGGGGCGCCGGGCCGGGCCAGCGGCGCGGGTCGCGGCGGGTGCGTTTTTCCCAGTAGGCGGCGGCTTCGCGCTCCCAGTCCGGGGTGGGGAAGTTGCGGTTCAAGTCCACCCCGGCGGCATTGGTGCGCGTGGCCGGGCGGGCCAACAGGCCGTCCGGATTCAGCACGGGGATGAAGCGCCAATGCACGGGCCGCTGGCTGCTGGCCTGCTGCGCCAGCGCCACCCAGTGCAGGGCCAGGGCGGCAGCGGTCAGCTCGTCGCCGTGGATGGCCCCGACCACCAGCACCCGCTGGGCCACGCCGGCAGCGTCCGGCGGGGCAACATCGCGCCAGGCAATGGGCGCCCCGCGCACCGACAGGGCGCCGCTGGGCGCCAGCTGGGCCGCTTCGCACAGCTTGCGTTGCAGGGCAGGCCAGCGCTCCAGCCAGGGGGCACAGACGGCGGCGGGCACGGCGGCATCGGCCGGCACGGCGATGACCGGGTGCGGCTGGGCGGCGGGGGCCGCTGCGGGGGCGGGCAATTCCTGCACGGGCGGCGGCTTCGGCCCCCGCTCCACCCGCAGGTGGTGCAGGGGAACGGCGGTGCTGGGCGGGCTGCCCTGCAGCAAGGCCACGCCCCCGGCGGTCAGCCCCAGCCAGACGGCCAGGGCCAGCGCCATGGCGATGCGGGAAGTGGGCGGCGGGGTGGCTTCAATGGCGTCAGTCGGCACGGTGGGAATCGGTCGGTTCATCGTGATGCGGAGAAAGGGGCGGCGCCTCATGGTCATGGTCGTGATCGTGGTCATGCGCATGGTGGGCATGGGAGGCATCGGCGCCATGGGATTCGTGGGCCAGGTCATGGGCCAGACCGCTGACCACGGTCACCAGCCCGATGCCCAGCGCCAGCCACAGCACCTGGGCCAGGGTTTGCCGGGCGCTCAGGTGCTTTTGCAGTTGCGGAATCAGATCGGACAGGGCCACGTAGATAAAGCTGCTGCACGCCACCGTGAGGAAGAAGGGCAGCCAGTCGTGCAGTTGCCCGACCAGGAAATACCCCGCCAGCCCGCCCAGGGCGGTGATCGACCCGGCCAGCGAAACCTTGAGCATGGCGACGCGGCGGTGGCTGCCCCGGCTCATCACCACCAGGTCGCCCATGTGGTGCGGCACCTCGTGCGCCAGCACGGAGACGGCGGCAATCAGCCCCAGGCGCAAATCGGCCAGGAAGGCCGAGGCGATCAGCACCCCGTCGCCAAAGCAATGCACGCTGTCGCCGGTCAGCAGCGACCAGCCCGAGCCGGTGCGGTGGGTATGGGTATGGCCGTGCGCGTGGTCATGGTCGTGCCCATGGTGGGCGTGGTGCAGGTTCTGCACCTGGGGGTCGTGGCTGTGTTCGTGCCCGTGGTGCCACAGCTCGGCCTTGGTCAGCAGAAAGAAAAACACGATGCCGATCAGCAGGGTGGTGAACAGCTGCTGCGCATCGGCCCCGCTTTCAAAGGCTTCGGGCAACAGGTGCATGAAGGCCGTGGCCAGCAGGGCACCGGCGGCCAGGCTGAGCAGCCCCTGCTGCGCCCGGCCCGCGCTGGCCCGGCCAAAGCCGACGTGCAGCAGCGCATTGGCCACCCAGACGCTGCCGATTCCGGCGGCCAGAGTGGCCAGGATGATTGCGATCAATACCATGATGAGGTTCACTTATTCAAATTATTCAACGGCGACATGTGCCGCAGTCGCCGCACATCCTTCCAGCCTACACAAGCTGTCAAGCCCCCTGCCGTGCAGATTCCCGCCATTTTCGCCCGGCCGGCTTTCGCGCCGCTGCCCTCCCGCGCCCCCCGGCCCGGTGCCCTGCCCACCACCGCATCAGTGCGCCTGTTCCCAGTTCGCGCCCACGCCCACTTCGGCCAGCAGGGGCACTTTCAATGCGGCCACGCCGGCCATCAGGGCGGGCACCTCCTGGCGCAGCCAGTCGGCCTTGTCGGCGGGCAGTTCGAACACCAGTTCGTCATGCACCTGCATGATGAGCAGCACGTCCGGCTGCACCGCATCCAGCCGCTGCTGCACGGCCACCATGGCCTTCTTGATCAGGTCGGCCGCCGTGCCCTGCATGGGGGCGTTGATGGCGGCGCGTTCCGCCGCCTTCTTGCGCGGGCCGCTGCCGCCGTTGATGTCCGGCAGTTGCAGGCGGCGGCCAAACACGGTTTCGACATATTTCTGCTTGTGGGCCAGGGCCACGGTGTCGTCCATGTAGCGTTTCACGCCAGGGTAGCGCTGGAAGTAGCGGTCGATGTAGGCGGCCGCAGCGCTGTTGTCGATCCCCAGGGTTTTCGCCAGCCCGTAGCTGCTCATACCGTAGATCAGGCCGAAGTTGATGACCTTGGCAAAGCGCCGCTGCTCGCTGCTGACCTGATCGAGCGCCACGCCGAACACTTCGGCCGCCGTGGCGCGGTGGACGTCCAGGCCGTCGTGAAAGGCACGGAGCAGGGCTTCGTCGCCGCTCAGGTGGGCCATGATGCGCAGCTCGATCTGGCTGTAGTCGGCGCTGGCAATGACCCGGCCCGGCGGGGCGATGAAGGCCTGGCGAATACGCCGCCCCTCGGGCGTGCGCACGGGAATGTTCTGCAGGTTGGGTTCGTTGCTGGACAGCCGCCCGGTCACGGCCACCGCCTGCGCATAGTGGGTATGCACGCGCCCGGTGCGCGGCAGGGCCATGTGCGCCAGCTTGTCGGTGTAGGTGTTTTTCAGCTTGGAGAGGCTGCGATGCTCCAGCAGCTTGGCGGGCAGGGGGTAGTCCTGGGCCAGCTTTTCCAGCACTTCCTCGTCGGTGCTGCGGGCACCGGACGGGGTTTTCTTCACCACTGGCAGGCCCAGCTTGTCGAAGAAAATTTCGCCCAATTGCTTGGGGCTGGACAGGTTGAACGGCTGCCCGGCCAGCTCGTACGCCGCCTGTTCCAGGGCCACGATGCGCGTGCCCAGGTCGTTGCTCTGGCGGGCCAGTTCCTGCGCGTCGATGGCGACGCCGTTGCGCTCCATGCGGAAAAGCGCCTCGCTGGTCTGCATTTCCAGTTGGTAGATATGCAGCAACCCCGCCTGGGCCTGGATTTGCGGCCACAGCACGCGGTGTACGTCCAGGGTCTGGTCGGCATCCTCGCAGGCGTAGGCACAGGCCTTGTCCAGCGGCACCTGGGCAAAGGAAATCTGGTTCTTGCCCTTGCCGCACAGGTCTTCGTAGCTCAGGCCGGTGCGGCCCGTGTGGCGCAGGGCCAGGCTTTCCAGGCTGTGCGGACGATGCACTTCCAGCACGTAGCTTTGCAGCATGGTGTCGTGCCGGTAGCCGCGCACGGTGATGCCCTGGTTGGCCAGCACGTGCTGGTCGTACTTGATGTGCTGGCCCAGCTTGGGCTTGCCGGCATCCTCCAGCCAGGGTTTGAGCCGGGCCAGCACGTCGGCCAGCGGCAGTTGCTGCACCCCCTCGATGCCTTCGTGGCCCAGCGGGATGTAGGCCGCCTCGCCGGGCTGCACGCTCAGCGAGATACCGATCAGTTGCGCCTGCAAGGCGTTGAGGCTGTCGGTTTCGGTGTCGATGGCCGTGAGTTCTGCAGCGTCGATTTTGACCAGCCATTCATCCAGTTGCGCCTGGGTCTGGATGCAGTGGTAGGCCACCTCGCGCTGCTGGGCGGCCACGGCCACTTCGGTGCTGGCGGCATCGTCGCTGTCAAAACTGCTGAACAGATCGCCACTGCCGTTGTCTGGGGCTTTTGCTTCTTTTTCAGGAGCTGCCAGCGCTCTCGCCAAGCCTTTGAAGCCATATTTGTCATAGAAATGGCGTAGATTCTGCGCGTCCAGCTCCTGTTTTTGCAAGTCTGCCAGATCGGGCAGCCCCGGCGCATACGCGGTCAGATCGCAATCGGCCTGCATCGTGACCAGCTTGCGGCTCAGGGCCAGCTGGCCGCTGGCAATGGCTTCGCGCAGGTTGTTGCCCGCCACGCCCTTGATGCTGTCCGCCTGGGCGATCAGGCCGTCCAGGCTGCCGAACTCGTGCAACCACTTCACCGCCGTTTTCGGGCCGACCTTGGCGACGCCCGGCACGTTGTCCACCGCGTCGCCCACCAGCGCCTGGTAATCGACCATCAGCGCGGGCGGCACGCCGAACTCCTGCTCCACCCCGGCCACGTCGCGGCGCTTGCCGCTCATGGTGTCGATGATGGTGATGCGCTCGTCGACCAGCTGGCTCAAATCCTTGTCGCCGCTGGAAACCACCACCTGCACCCCCTGGCTGGCGGCGATGCGAGCCAGGGTGGCGATCACGTCGTCGGCCTCGACACCGGGCACGCTCAACACCTTCCAGCCCAGCAGCCGCACCACTTCGTGGATGGGGTCGATCTGGCTGCGCAGGTCGTCCGGCATGGGCGAACGGTTGGCCTTGTATTCGGGATACCAGTCGTCACGGAAGGTCGGGCCGCTGGCATCGAACACGCAGACCGCGTAGGCAGCCTGGGCCGTTTCCGGCGTCTTGTCCAGCGCCTGCAGCATATTCACCATGCCCCGGATGGCGCCCGTGGCCGGGCTGCTGGGGTCGCCCGGCACGGCCCGCAGATCGGGCATGGCATGGTAGGCACGGTACAGGTAGCTGGAACCATCGACCAGCAGCAAGGTGGGGGGATTCGTCATAGCCCACGATTGTGCCCGCGCTGCGGCACCCGGGCGCTGGCGGGGCATCTACAATGGCGTGATGCGTGCCGCCACTTCCCTCCCCCTTCTTGTTGCCGGTCTGCTGGCCAGCAGCTTGGCTTGCGCCCAAGCTCCCGCCGCAGGCCCGGACAGCCCTGCGGCCACCGATGCCGCGCCCGCCAACGACCGCCACAACCAGCGCATCGAGCGCATCCGCCATGAAGACAAAGGCAGCCAGATCGACGAACTGCGTGTCGGCGGCGAAACCAAAACCATCACCGTGCAGCCCAAAACCGGCAAGCTGCCGGCCTACGAGGTGGCCCCGGCCAAGCCGGGCAAAGACCCGGCCCAGGACGGCACCAATGGCCGCCGCACCTGGAAAGCCCTCCAGTTCTAAGCCTGCCGACACCCCCCTGCGCCCCGCCGCCCCCCAGGGTTTGCACGCGGGGTTTTTCTTATCAGCGCCAAGAGCCCCAGCGCCTATTGACCATGGCCGTTTTTACCCAAGTTAGCGAAGACGACGCACGCACCCTGCTCCAGTCCCTGGACCTGGGCCAGCTCACCGCCCTGCGCGGCATCCAGGGCGGCATTGAAAACACCAACTACTTTCTGGACACCACCCAGGGCCACTGGGTGCTGACCCTGTTCGAGCGCCTGACCGCCGAGCAACTGCCGTTCTACCTGGAGCTGATGCGCCATCTGGCCCGCAAAGGCATCCCCGTGCCCGACCCGCAGGCCGACCGCACGACCGGCGCCATCCTGCACACGGTCTGCGGCAAGCCTGCCGCCGTGGTGCAAAAGCTGCGCGGCACCAGCCAGTTGCAGCCCACGCCCCGGCACTGCGCCGCCGTGGGGCGCATGTTGGCGCAGATGCACCTGGCCGGGCGCGACTTTGCGCTGCACCAGCCCAATCTGCGCGGCCTGCCCTGGTGGAATGCGACCGTGCCCACGGTATTGCCCTTCATCCCGGCAGAAGCAGCCCAACTGCTGCAGGCGGAACTGGCGCACCAGAACGAAGTCGCCGCCAGCGCTGCCTATGCCGCCCTGCCGCGCGGCCCCATTCACGCAGACCTGTTCCGCGACAACGTGATGTTCGAGGGCGAGGCGCTGACCGGCTTTTTCGACTTCTACTTCGCCGGGGTCGATACATGGCTGTTCGACCTGGCGGTCTGCCTGAACGACTGGGCCATCGAACACAGCACCGGCGCCCACACCCCCGCCCTGGCCGCTGCGATGCTGGACGCCTACCAGAGCGTGCGTCCTCTCGAAGCCGCCGAACGCGCCCTGCTGCCCGCGCTGCTGCGGGCCGGGGCCTTGCGCTTCTGGATCTCGCGCCTGTGGGATTTCTACCTGCCGCGCGAGGCGTCCCTGCTCACCCCCCACGACCCGCGCCACTTTGAACAGGTGCTGCGCCAGCGCATAGCGCAGCCCTTCTGCCTGGAGTAAAGCGCCGCATGAAGCTGCAACTCGTCAAACCTAGCACCGGCCTGGAATGGGTCAAACTGGGGGTGCGTACCTTCTGGCGCCAGCCTATCGCGCTGGCCGCTTTGTTCTTCCTGTGCATGGCCGGGATGTCGCTGGTCAGCATGGTGCCCATCGTCGGTACCGTCCTGGCCCTGGCGCTGCTGCCGACCACCTCCCTGGTCATGATGGTCGGCGCTGCCGAAACCTGGGGCAACCGCACCCCGACCCCGGCCCTCATCTGGCGCATTCTGCGTGGCGGCCGCGAGCGCCTGCACGCCCTGGCGGTACTGGGCATTTGCTACGCCCTGGGGTTCGGGCTGTTGATGTTCCTGTCCAGCCTGGTCGATGGCGGCGGCTTTGCCCGGGTGTACCTGGGGCTGGCGCCGCTGTCCCCGGAATTGGCCCAGGACGCCAGTTTCCAGGCGGCCATGTGGACGGCCACCGTGCTCTACCTGCCTTTGTCCTTCCTTTTCTGGCATGCGCCCGCATTGGTGCATTGGCATGGCACCCCGGCACTCAAGGCCATGTTTTTCAGCATCGTGGCCTGCAGCCGCAATATCGGCGCATTTTTCATGTACGGCCTGGGCTGGATGGTCATGTTTCTGGTCGTAGGCGCCGCACTGGCGCTGACCACCGGGCTGCTTTCCCTGGTCGTCGGGCACATCGCCATGGCGCTGATGGTGGCAGCGGCCCTGGCCCTGGCGGCCATGCTGTTCACCTCGACGGTATTTACATTTCGTGACTGTTTTGCAGCGCCGGAAGCGCCCCAGGACGAGCAAAAGCCCGGATAGTCGGAATAAGCCACAGGCCATCCTTGCAAGGGGCTGGACAAACGCTATGCTACGGCGACGATAGTTTTCCCGTCTGCTCGCCAGCAGGCTGATTGCCTTCACCACAATGACAACGACCGTCCCTAGCACCCCTCCCCTGGCCGGTTTGGCCCGGGCCTTGATTGCCGCCGGCAAGCTCTCGGCCTCCGCCGGCGAGGAACTCTCCCGCAAAGCTCTGTCCAGCAACACCAACTTCGTTGCCCAGCTGGTAGGCTCCGGCGGGCTGTCTGCTTACGACCTGGCGCACCATATTTCCAGTATTTTCGGTATCCCCCTGGTCGATATCCACGCGCTGGACATCGGCCGTATTCCGAAAGACCTGCTGGATAACAAACTATGTTCCAGCTACAAGGTTCTACCGCTGGCCAAGCGCGGCAATCGCCTGGTCGTGGCCACTGCCGACCCCACCAACAAGGAAGCCGCAGAGAAAATCAAATTCACCTCCCAGCTAGGGGTGGACTGGCTGATTGCCGAATACGACAAACTGCTGCCATTGGTGGACAAACTCACCAAAAGCACCAAGGAATCCCTGGATTCATTCACCAGTGCCGCAGATTTCGACCTGGACGACATCAAGGATGTCGATGATTCCAGCAACAAGAACGATTCCGAAGCCTCCGACGTCGAAGATGCCCCGGTCGTCAAGTTCCTGCACAAGATGCTGATCGACGCCTTCAACATGCGGGCTTCGGACTTGCACTTCGAACCTTATGAACACCATTACCGCGTACGCTTTCGCATCGACGGCGAACTGCGCGAAATCGCCGCCCCTCCGATCGCCATCAAGGACAAGCTCGCCTCGCGCATCAAGGTGATTTCCCGGCTGGATATTTCGGAAAAACGGGTTCCTCAGGACGGGCGCATGAAATTGAAAATCGGCCCGGAACGGGTGATCGATTTTCGTGTTTCCACCCTGCCCACCCTGTTCGGCGAAAAAATCGTCATCCGTATTCTGGACCCGAGCAGCGCCAAAATGGGGATCGATGCCCTGGGCTACGAGCCAGAAGAAAAAGAGCGCCTGCTCAAGGCCATTCAGCGCCCCTACGGCATGATTCTGGTCACCGGCCCGACCGGCTCGGGGAAAACCGTGTCCCTGTACAGCTGCCTGAACCTGCTGAACCAGCCCGGCGTGAATATCTCCACGGCCGAAGACCCTTCGGAAATCAACATGCCCGGGGTCAATCAGGTGAACGTGAATGAAAAGGCCGGACTGACCTTTGCCGCAGCCCTCAAGTCCTTTCTGCGCCAGGACCCGGACGTCATCATGGTCGGGGAAATCCGCGATCTGGAAACCGCCGACATCGCCATCAAGGCCGCACAAACCGGGCACCTGGTGCTTTCCACCCTGCACACCAACGACGCCCCCACCACCTTGACGCGAATGCGCAATATGGGCATTGCCCCTTTCAATATCGCCTCCAGCGTCATTCTGATCACCGCCCAGCGCCTGGGGCGCAGGCTGTGCCCGAAATGCAAGGAACCTGCCGACATCCCGCATGAGGCACTGCTGGAGGCAGGCTTTCAGGAAAACGATCTGGACGGAGGCTGGACCCCCTACAAGCCGGTCGGCTGCGCCGACTGCAACAACGGCTACA
Source organism: Comamonas nitrativorans (assembly GCF_042654765.1). Lineage (NCBI taxonomy): Bacteria > Pseudomonadati > Pseudomonadota > Betaproteobacteria > Burkholderiales > Comamonadaceae > Comamonas > Comamonas nitrativorans. The sequence goes on from NZ_JBHSEW010000007.1 coordinate 155,603, forward strand.
AGGGCCGCGTCGGTATTTACCAGGTCATGCCGATTACGGAAACCATGCAGGAAATCATCCTCAAGGATGGGACGGCCCTGGATATTGCCAACCAGGCTCGCAAGGAAGGCGTCAAATCCTTGCGCGAGTCCGGCTTGCACAAAGTGAAGCAGGGTGTCACCTCCCTCGAAGAAGTGCTGGCCGTCACCAACCTGTAAAAACCGAACAACAACCGAGGGGAATTTATGGCAACGGCCACAAAAAACAATAAAGAATTCGTCTACGAATGGGTTGGCAAGGATCGGCTGGGACGGGTGGTTCAGGGAGAAGTGCGGGCCGTCGGCGAGGCCACCGCGCAAAATGCCTTGCGCCGCCAGGGCATTCTGATTACCAAAATCAAGAAGCGCCGCATGAGCGCCGGCAAAAAGATAAAGCCCAAGGATATTGCGCTGTTTACCCGCCAGATGGCCACCATGATGAAAGCCGGCGTTCCCCTGCTCCAATCGTTTGACATTGTGGGCCGTGGCAACCCCAATCCCAGCGTGACCAAGCTGCTCAACGAAATTCGCCAGGATGTGGAAACCGGCACCTCGCTGAACACGGCATTCCGGCGTCATCCCATGTATTTCAACGATTTGTATTGCAATCTGGTCGAAGCAGGTGAATCGGCGGGTATTCTGGAATCCTTGCTCGATCGCCTGGCCACTTACATGGAGAAAACCGAGGCGATCAAGGGAAAAATCAAATCGGCGCTGATGTACCCGACTTCGGTCATGATCGTGGCGTTTATCGTCGTCACCCTGATCATGCTGTTCGTGATTCCGGCATTCAAAGAGGTCTTCAGCTCGTTTGGCGCCGACCTGCCCGCCCCGACCATGATCGTGATCGGGATGAGCGAGTTTTTCGTCGCCTATTGGTGGCTGATTTTCGGCATTCTCGGCGGCGGCATTTACTTTTTTCTGCAGGCCTGGAAACGCAGCCCCAAGGTACAGCACTTCATGGACCGCGCCCTGCTCAAGGCTCCGGTCTTTGGCGCCTTGATCGACAAATCCTGCGTCGCCCGCTGGACACGCACCCTCTCGACCATGTTCGCTGCTGGCGTGCCGCTGGTCGAAGCCCTGGATTCGGTCGGCGGAGCCTCGGGCAACATCCTGTACAAAGAAGCGACCGACAAAATCCAGACCGCCGTATCCACCGGCACCAGTCTGGCCGTGGCCATGACCGACGCCAATGTCTTTCCCAGCATGGTGCTGCAAATGTGCGCCATCGGCGAGGAATCCGGCGCGATCGACCACATGCTCAGCAAGGCGGCGGATTTCTACGAGGCCGAAGTCGATGAAATGGTGGCCGGTCTGTCCAGCCTGATGGAGCCAATCATCATCGTGTTTCTCGGGACGCTGATCGGCGGCATCGTGGTTTCCATGTACCTGCCCATTTTCAAACTCGGTCAGGTGGTGGGCTGATGGATTTTTTTGCTTCGCTGGGCACCGGTGCCGTGGTGCTGGCCGGTATTCTGGGTTTATTGATCGGCAGCTTCCTGAACGTGGTCATCCACCGCCTGCCCAAAATCATGGAAGCGCAATGGGATGCAGAATGTGCCGAGCACATGGCGGCACAGGCAGGGCAGGAGGATTTTGTCCCACCCGCACCAGCGCTGACCCTCTCCCGCCCACGCTCGCGCTGCCCGCAATGCGGGCATGGCGTCCGCTGGTTCGAGAACATTCCCGTATTCAGCTGGCTGGCGCTGCGTGGGCGCTGTAGTCAGTGCCAGCACGGCATCGGCGTGCGTTATCCGCTGGTAGAAATTACCACCGCGCTGCTGTTTGCCTGGAATATTGCCCATTGGGGGGCCACGCCAACCGGCCTGGCCTGGTGCGGCTTCAGCGCCGTTTTGCTCGTCCTGGCCCTGATCGATTGGGACACCACCTATCTGCCCGACAGCCTGACCCTGCCGCTGCTGTGGGCCGGGCTGCTGGCCGCTGCGGTGGGCTGGACGGCGGTTCCCCTGGCCGATGCCGTCTGGGGTGCGGCCGCCGGGTATCTGGTGCTGTGGAGCATTTACTGGGTGTTCAAGCTTGCCACAGGCAAGGAAGGCATGGGCTATGGCGATTTCAAGCTGCTGGCGGCTTTGGGCGCCTGGTTCGGCTGGCAGGCGCTGGTGCCGATCCTGCTGGCCTCGTCGGTGATCGGGGCGGTGGTGGGCATCGCTTTGAAAATCAATAGCCGCCTGCGCCCTGGCGGCTACATCCCCTTCGGCCCCTTCCTGGCCGGGGCCGGTTTTGCCGCCCTGTTCTTCGGGGCGCAGGCCATGCTGCAGAATTTCCTGGCCTTGCTGGGGCTGTGATGACAAATATTTTCAAACTCGGCCTGACCGGCGGTATCGGCAGCGGCAAAAGCACGGTGGCCCGAATGCTGGCCGACCTGGGGGCGACGGTGCTGGATGCCGACGCCATTTCCCGCAGCGTGACGGCCCCGGGCGGTGCGGCCATCCCGGCGATTGCGCAGGCTTTCGGCCCGCAGATGATCGCCCCCGATGGGGGCATGGACCGCGCTGCCATGCGGGCGCTGGTGTTTGCCCAGCCGCACGAACGCCAGCGCCTGGAGGCCATCGTCCATCCCCTGGTGCAGCAGGCCATGGCCGCCCGATTGGCGCAGGCCCGGGCGCAGGGGGCCAAGGTGGCGGTGCTGGACATTCCCCTGCTGGTCGAGTCGCCCTACTGGCGCGATCAGGTGGATGCCGTTCTGGTCGTCGATTGCAGCGAGGCCACCCAGGTCGCCCGGGTGATGGAGCGCAGCCAGTTGAGCGAAACCGCCGTGCGCAGCATCATCGCCAGCCAGGCCAGCCGGGAGGAACGCCGCGCGGCCGCCGACTGGATCATCGGCAACGATGGAATCACTTTGGAGCAATTGCAGACGCAAGTGCTATCAATTTCACAAAAGTTGCCGTTATGATTGATGCTCTTGCCGGTAAAAACCGGCCGGTGCCTGTCCTCACCCCCGGAAAACTACCCGCGTGATTCTGTACGAATACCCCTTCAACGAGCGTGTGCGCACCTATCTGCGCCTGGAGCAACTGTTTCGCCGCTTGCTGGAGCTGATGACGCGCGAGGCGGCCATCGACCACCACTTCGCACTGGTAACGATGTTCGAGATTCTGGAAGTCGCCTCTCGCGCCGACCTGAAATCGGACGTGATGCGCGACCTGGAGCGGCAGAAAAACCTGCTCGACGGCCTGCGCGACAACCCCGACATCGCCCAGGACATGTTGGAAAAGATCATCGGCCAGCTCAACCAGCGCTATGCCAGTCTGCACGCCCAGTCGGGCAAAACCGGACAGATCCTGCTGGAGGGCGAGCTGCTCAACGCCTTGCGCAGCCGCCTGGAAATTCCCGGGGGCACCAACGGCTTTGACCTGCCGGCCTACTTCCACTGGCAGCACCTGCCCACCGAGCAGCGCCAGGAAGACTTGCGCCGCTGGGGCCAGTGCCTGAAGCCCCTGGCCGATGCCGTCTTCCTGCTGCTGGGGCTGCTGCGCGATACCGGCACACCGCAAAAGGTGGCCGCCACCCACGGGCACTTCCAGCAGGCTCTGCCGTCGGCCAAGGCCTACCAGTTGCTGCGCCTGCGCATCGACCCGGCCCTGCACCTGGTGCCGGAAATCAGCGGCAACCGCCTGATCGTCTCGGTACGGCTGCAACACGCCGAGCTGCAGGGGGACCACTACAGCCTGGTGCCCAGCACCGACAACGCCCACTTCGAGCTGACGCTGTGCGCCTGACCCCGCACCGCGCCCCCTGATTGACCATGCCTGCTGAAACCGCCCCGACCGTTGCCTGCCCGACCTGCGGCGGCCCTGCCCTGTTTGCGCCCGGCAACCGCTGGCGGCCTTTTTGCAGCGAACGCTGCAAGCGCATCGACCTGGGCGCCTGGGCAGCAGAAGAATTTCGCGTCGCCAGCCCAGAACCCGAGGAAGAAGGCCCCCCCGATGGTCAAGGCGCTTGACACTTTGAGCCACCCCCGCTGAAGCTGCGCAGCAAGCGAAGCCCCCACCCCACAGCGCAGCGCATCCGTCAGAGCGCAGCCCCCAGAACAGGCAAGCCGCCTCCCGTCTGACTCGCCGTGGCTGTCCGAGCGCAGCGCCCAAAGGGCGCGAAGCGAGTTCCACGGCGGGTATTCAAGCTGCGCAGCACGCTTTCTTTGCGTCCTTTCTTGCGCGTGCAAGAAAGGATGTCGCCTGCCGGGGCGAGTCCCGGCCAGCAGAACCCAAAACCCAAAGAACATTAAATAAATAGCTGAAACCGCTGATAAATAAACAATTTCAAGATAAAAACTACTTGAAATTCAATAAGTACAAGCGGAAAAAGCTCTCTTTTTCAATCACCCCTTCGGCTGAAACCGCCGCAACCGTAAGGCATTACTCACCACAAACACACTGGACAACGCCATCGCCCCCGCCGCAAACATCGGCGACAGCAGCGTCCCATTGACCGGGTACAGCACCCCGGCGGCCAGCGGAATCAGCGCCACGTTGTAGGCAAAGGCCCAGAACAGGTTTTGCGCAATGTTGCCCATAGTGGCCTGCGACAGCGCAATCGCCTTGGGCACGCCGCCCAGGTCGCCGGACATGAGGACCACGTCCGCCGCCTCGATGGCGATGTCGGTGCCCGTGCCGATGGCCATGCCCACGTCGGCCTGCGCCAGCGCCGGGGCGTCGTTGATGCCGTCGCCCACATAGGCCAGGGTGCCGTGGCTTTTTTGCAGGCGCTGCACGGCATCGACCTTGCCGCCGGGCAGCACCTCGGCCACCACTTCGTCGATGCCCAGTTGCCGGGCGATGGCCTGGGCGGTGTGGCGGTTGTCGCCCGTCACCATCGCCACCTTCAGCCCCAGCCGGTGCAGCGCGGCAATCGCTGCCGGGGTGCTGGGCTTGATCGGGTCGGCCACGGCCAGCATGGCGGCCAGTTGGCCGTCGATGGCCGCGTAGAGCGGGGTTTTGCCTTCCTGGCCGAGCTGCTCGGCAGCGGCGGCAAAGGGGGCCACGTCCAGGCCCAGTTGCTGCATGAAGCGGTCGGCGCCGATCTCGATACGCTGGCCGCCCACCTGGGCGCGAACACCCATGCCGGTGATGGCGTCGAACTGCGTGACCTCGGGCAGCGCCAGCCCTTCGCGCTCGGCGGCCTGGACGATGGCGCGGGCGATGGGGTGTTCGGACTGCCCTTCCACCGCCGCAATGGCGGCCAGCACCGGGGCGCGGTCGAAACCGGGGGCCAGCGCCAGGTCGGTGAGTTCGGGCCGCCCCAGGGTCAGGGTGCCGGTTTTATCGACGGCGACGACACGGGTGTGCTTCAGTTGTTGCAGCGCCTCGCCCTTGCGCAGCAGCACGCCCAGTTGCGCCGCGCGGCCCGTACCGACCATGATCGAGGTGGGCGTGGCCAGCCCCATGGCGCAGGGGCAGGCGATGATGAGAACGGCCACGGCATTCACCACCGCGAAGTTGAGCGCAGGCTGCGGCCCCCACAGCCACCAGACGAGAAAGGTGAGCGCCGCCGCCGCCATGACGGCCGGGACGAACCACATTGTCACCTTGTCGACCAGCGCCTGGATGGGCAGCTTGGCGCCCTGCGCCTGCTCGACCATGCGGATGATCTGCGCCAGCAGCGTGTCGCCGCCGACCTTGGTGGCTTCGAAGACCAGGGCACCGTTCTGGTTCACCGTGCCGCCGACCAGTTCGGCCCCGGCGCGTTTGGTGACGGGAATGGGTTCGCCGCTAATCATGGATTCATCGACGAAGCTCTCGCCCTCCAGCACCGTGCCATCGACGGGGATGCGCTCGCCGGGGCGCACCTGCACGCGGTCGCCGGCCATGACTTGGACGATGTCCACCTCCTGCCATGCGCCATCGCCGCGCTGCACGCGGGCGGTCTTGGCCTGCAGTTGCACCAGACGGCGGATGGCTTCGGAGGTCTGGCCCCTGGCCCGCGCTTCCAGAAAGCGGCCCAGCAGAATCAGCGCGACGATGACCGCCGCCGCCTCGAAATAGACGTGTACGGTGCCCGCAGGCAGCAGGCCGGGGGCGAAGGTGGCGACCACGGAATAGGCAAACGCCGCTGCCGTGCCCAGCGCCACTAGGGAGTTCATGTCCGGCGCACCGCGCAGCAGGGCGGGCACGCCCAGGCGGTAGAACTGCCGCCCCGGCCCCAGCAGCACGGCACTAGTCAGGACACATTGCAGCAGCCAGCTGTTCTGCATACCGATGGTGGCGTCGATCCACATGTGCAGCGGCGGGAACAGATGCCCGCCCATTTCCAGAATGAACACGGGCAGGGCCAGCACCAGGGCCAGCCACAGGCTGCGTTGCAGGCGCTGGCGCTCTGCCGCCTGGCGTTCGGCCTGGGCATCGCTGGCCTGGGCGCTGGCTTCCTGGACGACGGGAACCGCTTCGTAGCCGGCCTTCATGACGGCGGCCACCAATGCCTGCACGGGCGTGCCGGCCAGCATCTTGATGCGGGCGCGTTCGGTGGCCAGATTCACCGCCACGTCCTGCACGCCGGAGACGCGGCGCAGCACGCGTTCGACCCGGCCCACGCACGAGGCGCAGGTCATGCCCTGCACTTGCAGCTCGATGCTGGCTTGCGGCACGGCGTAGCCGGATTTTTCGATGGTGGCGATGGCCACTGCCACGTCGGGCGGACCGTCAAAGCGCAGGGTGGCGCTTTCGGTGGCCAGATTGACCTGGACGCTGGCGACGCCGGGCAGTTTCTTCAAGGCCCGCTCGACCCGGCCCACGCACGAGGCGCAGGTCATGCCCTGCACCGGCAGGGTGACGGCGGCAGGGGGGCGGGCCACCGTGCTGGCAGCGGTATTCATGGCAGTGCTTCCTTCAGTCATCCGGCAACTGTAAGGCTTGCCATGATGGCAGAGTCAAACGGCCTCACTAACCCGGCTGCAACTGCACCGGCTGGCCCTGGCGATTGAAGGGCAGGTAGGCATTGACCATGCCGCCGCGAATCGACTCCACCATGCGGTGCAGTTGCGCATCGACCTGGGCATCGCTGGGCTCTTCGTGCAGCACCCCGCCCAGGGCGGCGACGAAGACCAGCGTCCAGGGCTGGGACAAGGGCGCTTCCAGGGCTTGGGACTCTTCCAGCAGAGCGGCAAAAGAGGCAATTTCTTCCGGCTTTTTATCCACGCACAGCAGCGGCTCCAGCGTGCCACCCTGGGCCTGGGTGAACTGCGCCTGCTGGCGGGCGCTGGGCTGGTCGGGCAGGCCCGCGCTGGCAAAGACCAGCAGCAGGCGCTGCGGCTCGGGCTGGGCGCGGGCGATGCGCAGCAGGTCGTCGAAGTGTTCGATGGTGGTGGTGTTCATGGCAGTGGGGGTGGGTGCGCGGTTTACACGGCGGGAATCTGGCCGTCGTGTTCGACATAGGGGGGATAGGGCGGGCACGGCATGGTACCGCTGTGTTCGGCCAGGGAGGCGGCAATGAAGCCGCCGCTGGCCACATCGAAGACGTAGACCTGCCCCTCCTCGATCACATAGTGCCAGCCGTGCAGGGTCAGCCGCCCCTGCTGCACGCGCTGGCGCACCATGGGGTAGTCGAGCAGGCGTTCCAGTTGCAGGACGACGGCCCGCTGCTCGGTGCGGCGCAGCACTTCGGGGCAGGGCTGCATGGGCAGCACGGCCTGGCGGCCCAGGTCGAGCCAGCGGTGCAGGTTGACGGCCTCGTCCGGCACGCCCTGGTACAGCGCCTGCACGGCGCCGCAATGGCTGTGCCCGCAGACGACGATGCGCTGCACGTTCAGCGTGAGGGTGGCGTACTCGATGGCCGCCGTGGTGCCGTGGTGGCCGTGCGAGCCGTCGTAGGGCGGCACGAACGCGCCGACGTTGCGCACCAGGAACAGCTCGCCCGGCCCCGCGCCCGTGAGCAGATAGGGCAGCAGGCGCGAGTCGGAGCAGCCGATGAACAGCGTGGTCGGGTGCTGGCCATCCTGCACCAGCGCCTGGAACTGCGCCCGGTACTGGGGAAAGGCGTTGTGGTGGAAGTGCTGGAGGCGCTCCAGCAGCTCGTCGTCGGGCATACGCGCCTGCCGCTTATTGCACCAGCGGGCTGCTGGCGGCGTCCAGGTCGATGCCGACCACTTCCGCCTCGCCGGCCAGCAGTTGCAGGTACTGGCGCAGGGCGTTCAGCCAGGTCTGGTGGCGCAGTTGCTGGGCCACGGCTTCATGCACCTGCTCGAAGGGTTTGGTTTCGGGCTTCTGCCGGGCGCAGACCTGCACCACGTGCAGGCCGAAGCGGCTATGCACCAGGCGGGCCAGCACGCCGATTTCCTGGCCCTCGAACACGTCGCGGGCAAATTCCGGGGCGCAGTCCTCGCGGGTCAGCCAGCCCAGGTCGCCGCCTTCGGCGCCGCTGGGGCAGTTCGACCACTTGCGGGCGGCTTCGGCAAAGGCCGGGCCGCCCTCGTCGGCGCAGCGCAGCTCCAGCAGCAGCGCCTCGGCCCGCTGGCGCAGCAGGGTGACGTTCACCCCTGGCGTGACGGCAAACAGGATGTGGCGCAGATGGGCACGCTCGCCCCGCGCCCCGATGGTGGGGTGGGCGCTGTGGTAGCGGCGGCAGGCGTCTTCCGAAGGTTCGGGCACCGTCAGCGCCTGTTCCAGCAACTGCTCGATGGCGGCGGTGGCGGCGGCGCTGGTGGCCCCGTCCTGGGGCTGCGGGTCGTCCTGCGCCAGCAGGCCTTGCTGCTGGGCCTGCTGGCGCAGCAATTCGGTGCAGGCGCGTTGGCGCAGCAATTCCTGGGGGAGATGTTCGCCGGGGGCGTGGAGGGGGATGCCGTTGATTTTTGCGGGTTCTGCTGTGGCGGTGGCTTCTGGCATGACAAATCCTTTATTGATAGCTTTTACCGCTGGTAAATAAACGGTTTTAGGTGGTTTTATATTTGAAGTTGTTTGTTTATATACGGTAACAGCTACTTTTTCAGAGTGTTTGTTGAAAATTCGGTCTTGCGAATTTCTGGTTCTGCTGGCCGGGTCTCGCCCCGGCGGGCGACCTCCTTTCTTGCACGCGCAAGAAAGGAGGCAAAGAAAGCGTGCTGCGCAGCTTTTACGCCGTGGAACTCGCTTTGCGCCCTTTGGGCGCTCCGCTCGGACAGCCACGGCGAGTCAGATGGGATGCGGCTTGCCTGTTATGGGGACCACACCCTGATGGATGCGCTGTGAAGGGCGGGGCTTCTTCGCTTGCTTCGCAGCTTCAGACGCGGGGGTGGTTGTGGCCGGCCGGCAAATTCATCCGCCTTGCCCGCACCAGTTGGTAGGGCCGCACGATATAGGCCAGGGTGCCAAAGCCGCTCCACACATGTACCAGCCGGGTGAAAGGGAAGATCAGGAAGATCGTCATGCCCAGCGCCATGTGCAGCTTGAACACCCAGCTCACCCCCGCCAGCAGCCCGACGGCATTGCTCTGGAAGGTGACAATGGATTGCGCCCAGCCGGCCAGTTGCATCATCACCGAGCCATCCAGATGCTGGCCCGACAGCGGAATCGTTGCCAGCCCCAGCGCCAGTTGCACCCACAAAATCCACAGCAGCAGGATGTCGCTGGTCTTGCTGGTGGCGCGGATGCGTGCGTCCGTCAGCCGCCGGTGCAGCAGCAGGCTGACGCCGACGAAGGCCATCAGCCCGGCGATGCCGCCGCTGACCATGGCCATGAGCTGCTTGTTGCCTGCGCTGATGAAAGCTTCGTACATGAAGTGCGGGGTGAGCATCCCCACGCTGTGGCCGAAGAACAGGAACAGCACGCCGATGTGGAACAGGTTGCTGCCCCAGCGCAGGCTGCCCCGGCGCAGGAGCTGCGAGGAGTCGCTTTTCCAGGTGTACTGGTCGCGGTCGAAGCGAATCCAGCTACCGATGAAGAACACGGCCAGACAGATGTAGGGGTACAGGCCGAACAAAAAGTTATCAAGCCAGGCGGTCATGGCGCAACTCCTTGGGAAGATTGAGAACGTGTTTTACGCACCGATTGCGGGATGGGGCGGTTCTGCCCCAGGTTGGTGCAGCCGTCGAAGGCTTCCGGCTCGGCCCAGGCCTCGTCCATGTCCGGCTCGGGAGCCAGGGGCACGGCCTGCGCTTTTTCGCCAGCCGCTTCCAGGATGGCGGCGATCACGCTGGCATACGGGCTGTGCCGTTGCAGCAGGGCGGTGAACAGGGCGTTCAGGATGTGCGTCATCTCGCCCAGAAACTCCCGCGCCAGTGCGGCGGGCTGGGTGGAGGCGAACTCCAGCACCACGCCCAGGTGGTCGGGCAGCTCGGCCGCGTCAAAGACCAGACCGGCCTTTTCGTAGGTCTGCGCCAGGTCCAGCAGCGCCGGGCCGCGTTCGCGCGAATCACCGTGGATATGCTCGAACAGGTGCAGCGAGGTCTGCCGCCCCCGGTCGAAGGTTTCCACATAGCGCTCCTGCAGGGCATAGATGTCCTGCTGCGCCAGTTGGCGGCCCAGGGCGTGCAGCTCGGCCTGGCGCTCGCGGGTCAGGACTTTTTCTTCCGCCAGGGCTTGCAGCAGTTCCCCGACCTGGGGGCGCAACTGCGTGTCCGGGTAGTCCAGCAGCCGGGCCAGCACGCGCAGGGTGACGCGCAGGCTGGCAGGGGTGGAGGTGGTTTTCAACATGGTGCTGCTCCTTTCCTACACCGTCGCCTTGATGGGGATGGTGCGTTTTTTCTTGCTGCCGAAGATGCTCACCGGGGTACTGCCGTCCGAGCAGCCGTTACCGAACGAGAAGCCGCAACCGCCGCGCACGTCGAAGGCGTTTTCGGCGTACTCGCGGTGCGTGCTGGGGATGACGAAGCGGTCTTCGTAGTTGGCGATCGCCATCACCTGGTACATGTCCTGCACGTCGTGCGCCGTCAGGCCCACCTGTTTCAGCACGGACAGGTTCTGCACCTTGTCCACATGCACGCCGCGCTGGTAGGCCCGCATGGCCAGCATCCGCTCCAGCGCCCGGATGACCGGGGCGGTGTCGCCCGCCGTCAGCAGGTTGGCCAGATACTGCACGGGGATGCGCAGCTGGCCCACGTCGGGAATCTCGCCATTCACGCCCAGGTGGCCGGCGTTGGCCGCCGAGGTGATGGGCGACAGCGGCGGCACGTACCACACCATGGGCAGGGTGCGGTATTCCGGGTGCAGCGGCAGGGCGATCTTCCAATCGACGGCCATTTTGTAGACCGGGCTTTTCTGCGCCGCTTCGATCCAGTTGTCGGCAATGCCGTCAGCACGGGCCTGGGCGATCACCGCCGGGTCGTTGGGGTCGAGGAAGATATCCAGCTGCGCCTGGTACAGATCGCGGTCGCGCTCCACGCTGGCCGCTTCCTGGATGCGGTCGGCGTCGTACAACAGCACGCCCAGGTAACGGATGCGGCCCACGCACGTTTCGGAACACACCGTGGGCTGGCCGGCCTCGATACGCGGGTAGCAGAAGATGCACTTCTCGGCCTTGCCGGTCTGCCAGTTGTAGTAGATCTTCTTGTACGGGCAACCGCTCACGCACATGCGCCAGCCACGGCATTTGTCCTGGTCGATCAGCACGATGCCGTCTTCCTCGCGCTTGTAGATCGAGCCCGAGGGGCAAGACGCCACGCACGCCGGGTTCAGGCAATGCTCGCACAGGCGCGGCAGGTACATCATGAAGGTGTTCTCGAACTGGCCGTACATCTCCTTCTGCACCTGCTCGAAGTTCACGTCGATGCTGCGTTTGGCGAACTCGCCGCCCAGGATTTCTTCCCAGTTCGGCCCCCACTCGATCTTCTCCATGCGCTGGCCGGTAATCAGGCTGCGCGGGCGGGCGGTGGGCGCGGCCTTCATCTCGGGGGCCGATTGCAGGTGGTCGTAGTCGAAAGTGAACGGCTCGTAGTAGTCGTCGATCTGCGGCAGGTTGGGGTTGGCGAAGATCTTCATCAGCATCTTCCACTTGCCGCCCTGGCGCGGGGCGATGGAGCCGTCGGCGTGGCGCGTCCAGCCGCCGTTCCACTTGTCCTGGTTCTCCCATTCCTTGGGATAGCCGATGCCGGGCTTGGTCTCGACGTTGTTGAACCAGGCGTATTCCACGCCGGGGCGGCTCGTCCAGACGTTCTTGCAGGTGACGGAACAGGTGTGGCAACCGATGCACTTGTCCAGGTTCAGCACCATGCCGATTTGGGCACGAATTTTCATTGTGTTCTCCTTCTTTCTCAGGCGCTTCAGGCGTGTTGGGCCGCCGCTTCGGTTTCGGCATCCATCCAGTCCACGCGGCGCATCTTGCGCACCAGCACGAACTCGTCGCGGTTGGTGCCGATGGTTCCGTAGTAGTTGAAGCCGTAGCTGTACTGCGCGTAGCCACCGATCATGTGCGTGGGCTTCAGCACCACCCGCGTGACCGAGTTGTGGATGCCGCCGCGCGTGCCGGTGATTTCCGAGCCGGGGGTGTTCACGATCTTTTCCTGCGCGTGGTACATCAGCACCATGCCGTTGTTCACGCGCTGGCTGACCACCGCACGGGCGGCAATTGCGCCGTTGGCGTTGAACAGCTCGACCCAGTCGTTGTCCACGATGCCGCCGCGCTTGGCGTCGTCCTCGGACAGCCAGATCACCGGGCCGCCCCGGTTCAGGGTCAGCATGTGCAGGTTGTCGCTGTACGTGCTGTGGATGCCCCATTTCTGGTGCGGCGTGATGAAGTTCAGCGCAATCTCGGGGTTGCCGTTGGGCATCTTGCCCTCGACCTCGTGCAGCGCCTTCAGATGCACCGGCGGGCGGTAGCTGACAAACCCCTCGCCAAAGTCACGCATCCAGGGGTGATCCTGGTAGAACTGCTGGCGGCCCGTCAGCGTGCGCCATGGAATCAGCTCATGCACGTTGGTGTAGCCGGCGTTGTAGCTGACCTTCTCACTCTCCAGCCCGCTCCAGGTGGGCGAGGAAATGATCTTGCGCGGCTGCGCCTGGATGTCGCGGAAGCGAATCTTCTCGTCCTCGCGGTGCAGCGCCAGGTGCACGTGGTCGCGCCCGGTCTGCTTGCCCAGGGCTTCCCAGGCCTTGCAGGCGACGTGGCCGTTGGTTTCGGGGGCCAGCATCATCACTACCTCGGTGGCGTCGATGTCGCTGACGATGCGCGGCCTGCCCTGCGTCACGCCTTCTTCGCGCACGCGGCCATTGAGGTCGCCGAGCTGCTCCACCTCGGTCTGCGTGTTCCAGCCGATGCCCTTGCCGCCGTTGCCCACCTTGTCCAGCAATGGCCCCAGGGCGGTAAAGCGCTTGAAGGTGTTGGGGTAGTCGCGCTCGACCACGGTGATCTGCGGGGCGGTGACGCCGGGGATCAGGTCGATCTCGCCCTTCTTCCAGTCCTTCACGCTGTAGGGCTGGGCCAGCTCGCCCGCCGTGTCGTGCATGATGGGGGTGAGGACGACTTCCTTCTCCACGCCCAGGTGGCCCACGCAGACTTCGCTGAACGCCTTGGCGAAACCCTTGTAGATCTCCCAGTCGCTGCGTGCCTGCCAGGCCGGATCGACGGCGGCGGACAGAGGGTGGATGAAGGGGTGCATGTCCGACGTGTTCAGGTCGTTCTTCTCGTACCAGGTGGCCGTGGGCAGCACGATGTCGGAGTACAAGCAGGTGGTACTCATGCGGAAGTCCAGCGTGACCAGCAGGTCCAGCTTGCCCTCGGGTGCCTGGTCGTGCCACTTCACTTCCATGGGCTTGGCCTCGTCCTTGCCCAGGTCCTTGCCCTGCACGCCGTGGGTCGTGCCCAGCAGGTGCTTGAGGAAGTATTCATGACCTTTGCCCGAGCTGCCCAGGATGTTGGAGCGCCACACGAACATGTTGCGCGGCCAGTTCAGCGGGTTGTCCGGGTCTTCGCAGCTCAGGGCGATACTGCCGTCCTTGAGCGACTGCACCAGGTACTCCTTGGCGTCCTGCCCCTTGGCGGCAGCGTCTTTGACCACCTGGAGCGGATTGACCTCCAGCTGCGGGGCGCTGGGCAGCCAGCCCATGCGCTCGGAGCGCACGTTGAAGTCGATCATGCTGCCCTGGTAGGCGTTTTTGTCCGCCAGCGGCGACAGCACTTCTTCCACGCCCAGCTTTTCGTAGCGCCACTGGTCGGTGTGGGCGTAGAAAAAGCTGGTGGAGTTCTGCTGGCGCGGCGGACGAATCCAGTCCAGCGCAAAGGCCAGCGCCGTCCAGCCGGTCTGCGGGCGCAGTTTTTCCTGGCCCACGTAGTGCGACCAGCCGCCGCCCGACTGGCCGATGCAGCCGCACATCATCAGCATGTTGATGATGCCCCGGTAGTTCATGTCGCAGTGGTACCAGTGGTTCATGGCCGCGCCGATGATGACCATGCTCTTGCCGTGTGTCTTGTCGGCGTTGTCGGCAAACTGGCGGGCAATGGCAATCACCTGCTCGCGCGGCACGCCGGTGATCGGCTCCTGCCAGGCGGGGGTATAGGGGGCGTTGGCATCGTAGCCACCGTCGGCGCCCTCGCCTTCCAGACCACGGTTTACACCGTAGTTGGCCACTTGCAAGTCAAAAACCGTAGCTACTGCCACACGGCCAGCAACGCCCTCACCGTTCAAATTCAGGTAAGTGACGGGCACGCGGCGCACCATGACATCGTCGCCCTGGTCGTTGGCGTTGAAGTTGGGGGTGTCGATACCGCCGAAGTAGGGGAAGGCCACGTCGGTGATCTCGTGCGCCTGGGTGCCGTCTTCCAGCACCGAGAGCTTGAGCTTGACGGTGTTGCCGTCGCGGGCGTCCTTGTTCTCCAGGTTCCACAGCCCCTGATCGGGGCCGCCTTCCGGCCCCCAGCGGAAACCGATGGAGCCATTGGGCAGCGTCACATTGCCATCCACGCCATAGGCCACGGTTTTCCAGTCCGGGTGGTTGGTCTGGCCCAGTTGCCCTTCGAAGTCGCTGGCCCGCACGTAACGGCCCGGCACCTTGACCACGCGGCCATCGGGCAGGGTCTTGTCTTCCAGCACCACCAGCAGCGGCAGATCGGTCAGGCGGCGGGCGTAATCGTCAAAGTAGGCCGAGCGCTTGTCGAAATAAAACTCTTTCAGGATGACATGCCCCATCGCCATGGCAACAGCGGCATCCGTGCCCTGTTTGGGGTGCAGCCACAGGTCGGCCAGTTTGGCGACTTCCGAATAGTCGGGCGTCACCGCCACCACCTTGGCGCCCTTGTAGCGCACCTCGGTGAAGAAGTGGGCATCCGGCGTGCGCGTCTGCGGCACGTTGGAACCCCAGGCGATGATGAAGTTGGAGTTGTACCAGTCGGCGCTCTCGGGCACGTCGGTCTGCTCGCCCCACACCTGCGGGCTGGACGGCGGCAGGTCGCAGTACCAGTCGTAGAAGCTCATCGGCACGCCGCCGATCAGGTTCAGGTAGCGGCTGCCGGCAGCGTAGGAGATCATCGACATCGCCGGAATGGGCGAGAAGCCGATGATGCGGTCCGGCCCGTACTGCTTGATGGTGTAGACGTTGGCCGCAGCGATCATCTGGTTGACTTCGTCCCAGGTGGAACGCACGAAGCCGCCCAGGCCGCGCTGCTTCTGCCATTCCTCGCGGGCTTCCTGGTTCTGCACGATGGCCGCCCAGGCATCGACCGGGCTTTTCGCCACCGCCAGGGCGGCCCGCCAGTGCTTCAGGAGACGGCCGCGCACCATGGGGTATTTCACGCGGTTGGCCGAATACAGGTACCAGGAGTAGGACGCGCCCCGGGCGCAGCCGCGCGGCTCGTGGTTGGGCAGGTCGGGGCGGGTGCGCGGGTAGTCGGTCTGCTGGGTTTCCCAGGTGACGATGCCGCCCTTGACGTAAATCTTCCACGAGCAGGAGCCCGTGCAGTTCACACCGTGGGTGGAGCGCACGATCTTGTCGTGCGCCCAGCGGTCGCGATAGGCGTTTTCCCAGGTGCGGTCTTCGCCGTTGGTCTGGCCGTGGCCATCGGCAAAGCTTTCCCGTGGCTGAGAAAAATAGGTCAGGCGATCAAGCAAATGACTCATGGAATGCTCCTTGGAAATCTGAAAAATAAAAGGGAGACGTCAGCAGGGCATCTCGGCGTTCTTGCGGGTGTAGTACCACCAGGTCACGACCACGCACAGCAGGTAAAAAGCGACGAACATCCACAGCGCGAACTCGGGACCGCCCGTCGTTTCGATGGAGCTGCCGTAGCTCTTGGGAATGAAAAAGCCCCCGTAGGCCCCCAGCGCCCCGGCAAAGCCGACGGCGGCAGCCCCTTCGGTATTGCCTTCCTTGATGGCCTGGGCCTTCGCTGCGGCATCCTGGCCGGTGACGGCACGCAATTTCTGGGTGAGGAAGATCACCGGAATCATGCGGAAGGTGGAGCCGTTGCCCACCCCGGTGGTGAAGAACAGCACCAGGAACATCAGGAAGAAGCCCATGAAGCTGCCCTCCTGCGGGCCGAAGGGCAGGGCGTAGCCCGTGGCCCCCTTGGGCAGGAAATACAGCACGCCCAGCACGGCCAGGGCCATGACGGCGAAGTTCCAGAAGGTCACCACGCCGCCGCCGATCTTGTCGGCCAGCCAGCCGCCGAAGGGCCGCGACAACGCCCCCACCAGCGGCCCCATCCAGGCGTAGGCCAGGGGGTTGATGCTGGGGAACAGCGCCTTCATGAGCAGCGGAAAACCGGCGGCAAAGCCGATGAAGGAGCCGAAGGTGCCCAGGTAGAGCAGGCACATCAGCCAGTTGTGCTTGTTCCTGAAAATGGTCGCTTGTGCCGCAAAGCTGGCCTTGGCATCGGCAATGTCGTGCATCCCGAACCAGGCCACGACAGCGGCAATGGCAATCCACGGCACCCAGATGAAGGCGGCGTTCTGCGCCCAGACGTGCTGCGGCTCGCCGTTGCGGATGATGACCTGCGCGTCACCGCCGAAGATGCCGAAAATGCCCAGCGAGATCACCAGCGGGCTGAGGAACTGCACCACCGACACGCCCAGGTTGCCCAGCCCCGCGTTCACGCCCAGGGCCGAACCCTTGCGCTCCTTGGGGAAGAAGAAGCTGATGTTGGACATGCTGGAGCTGAAATTGCCCCCGCCAAAGCCGCACAGCAGCGCCAGGATGAGCATGGTGGGGTAGCTGGTGGTGGGGTCCTGGATGGCAAAGCCGATGCCCAGCATGGGAATCAACAGCGACGCGGTGGACAGCGCCGTCCAGCGCCGCCCGCCGAACACCGGCACCATGAACGAATAGAAGATGCGCAGCGTTGCGCCCGACAGCGCCGGGGCCGCAGCCAGCCAGAACAGCTGGTTGGTCGAATACTTGAAGCCCAGCGCCGGCAGGTTCACGGCCACCACGCTCCAGACCTGCCAGACGGCAAAGGCCAGGAACAGCGCGGGCACGGAAATCCACAGGTTGAGCTTGGCAATCGCCTCGCCCTCGCGCTCCCAGAAGGCTTTGTCCTCGGGCGTCCATAAGGTGAGCATCCGCCCCTGGTGTCCAGCGGGCCGGGAAGATGGTGTAGAAGTCATGGGAAGCAAGCTCCTGACAATGGCATTAGTGGGAGGGCTGACCGTCACGGGTGGTCAGAAGATCGGTGCGGCGCACCTCGGTGAAATACATCCAGATCAGGGACACCCACACCACGCCGTACATCAGCATGAAGGCGCTGGAGCGCACGCCCGTCCAGTCGAGCAGGGCGCCGAACATGATCGGCAGCACGAACCCGCCCAGCCCCCCGGCCAGACCCACAACGCCGCTGATCGCGCCGATGTTGCCGGGGTAGTCATCGCTGATGTACTTGAACACGCTGGCCTTGCCAAAGGCCATGGCCACCCCCAGCACGGCCATGATGGCGGTGAAGGCGTAGACGTTCAGCCCGAAGTGGAAAGTGGTGCTGCCGGAGACGGTCTGGATGGTGAAATCGGTCTGCGGGTAGGACAGCAGGAACAGGCAGATCCAGCACACCCACATCACCCACCAGGTGACGCTGTGGGCGCCGTACTTGTCGGACAGCACCCCGCCGATGGCCCGCAGCACCCCGCCGGGCAGCGAGAAGCACGCCGCCAGCAGGGCAGCCACGCGGATGTCCAGCCCGTACTCGCCCACGTAGTACTGCACCATCCACAGCGCCAGCGCCACGTAGCCGCCGAAGACGATGCTGTAGTACTGGCAGTACTTGAGTACGCGCGGGTCTTTCAGGGTCTTGAGCTGGTCGGTGAACTTGACGTTGCTCGGCACCAGGTGGCGCGGGTCGCTGTGACTCATCAGCAAGAACACCACCAGCGCCCCCAGCATGATGGCGGCGTAGACGTGCGGCACGGCCTGCCAGCCAAACGCCACCAGAATCACCGGAGCAACGAATTTATTGACCGCCGCACCCGAGTTGCCGGCACCGAACACGCCCATGGCCATGCCCTGGCGCTCCTTGGGAAACCAGCGGGCCACATAGGGCGTGCCCACCGAGAAAGTCCCCCCGGCCAGCCCCAGCAGCAGGCCGATGATCAGGAATTGCCAATATTGCGTGGCCCAGGAGATGGCCCAGATGGCCGGGATGGTCACGGCCAGCAGCACGGCCATGACGATGCGCCCGCCGAACTTGTCCGTCCAGATGCCCAGGGGGACGCGAATGAGGGAGCCGCTCAACACCGGCATGGCCATGAGCAGGCCGAACTCGGTGGCATTCAGGTCGAGCATCTGCTTGATCGGGATGCCGACCACGGCAAACATCATCCAGACCATGAAACACACGGTGAACGCCAGGGTGCTGGCAATCAGCACCGACCAGGCCTGGCGGCTATAGCGCTCTGCGCTGACGGAGGAAGAAGAAGCGGAGGCCATTGCAAAAGTCCTGTAGCTGCAATGGTGTCGATCCTCCCCGTTCGCCCCGGCTCTGCCTATCCGCCAGTGGGCCTAAAACGCAAGGCAAAAGAACGATGGTGCGGGCAATGCCCTAGTTCCAAAGGAGTAGTACCCGAAAACGATATTTTGAATAAAAAAAGGCTTTATCGCTTACCCAACAAGCGCCAGCAGCTATCGATTATTCGCTGCGTGCGCGGTCGGAGGCATACACCGCCGCCTGCACGCGCGAACTCAGGCCCAGCTTGCGCAGGATGTGCTGCACGTGAATCTTCACCGTGGTTTCGGCAATGTCCAGCCGCCGGGCAATTTCCTTGTTGCTGGCGCCCTGGGCGATTTCGCGCAGCACGTCTTCCTCGCGCGGGGACAGGGGGGAGGCTTCGGCGGCGCTCTCCTCCTGCGGCACGGGTTCCGGCTCCGGGGCGCCCTGGCTCTGGAAGGCGGCAACCAGCTTGCCCATCATCTCGGGGCTGACCACCGGCTCGCCGCGGGCAGCGCGGTGGATGGCTTCAAAGAGCAGGTCGCCGTCCATGGTTTTGAGCAGATAGCCCTGTGCCCCGTTGCGCAGCGCCGTGGCCAGGTCCTGACCGTCCTCGCTTACCGTGAGCATCACCACCCGGCTGGCCGGGCTGGCCCGGCGCAGGCTGGCAATGGCATCCACCCCCAATACGCCGGGCAGGTGGTTGTCCAGCAGGATGACCTGGGGTTGCAGCACCGGCACCTGGCGCAGGGCCTGCCCCGCGTCGCTGGCATCGCCGATCACCTGCAGTCCGGCGTCCTGGCCGATCAGGGCGATCAGTCCCCGGCGGAACAGGGTGTGGTCATCGACGACAAAAACGGTAATGGGCCGGGGGCCGGTGGTGGTAGCAGACATGATGGGTCAAAGCGTGTCGTCGAGAGACGAAAAAGGGGATAGCTGCAAGCGCACGGTCGTTCCCTTTCCCGGGCTGGAAAGCACCTGCAAATCAGCCTGGATACGCGCTGCACGCTCCTGCATGATGCCCAGGCCGACGTGCAGGGAGTCGGGCGCCACCTCTTGCGAGGCAAAACCGCAGCCATTATCGGCAATGGTGAAGCTCCACACCGGGTGGCGCTGCACGCTGAGCGTGACCTGTGTGGCCTCGGCATGCTTGCGGATGTTGGACAGCGCTTCCTGCACGATGTGCAGCACCTGCACCTGTACGTCCGGGGGCAGGGGCAGGCCTTCCGGCCCCCCCATGATGAGGGCCCCTTTCAACCCCGTCTGGTGCTCGAACTTCGAGAGGGTGGAGCGCAAGGCATTGGCGATGTCCTCGTCGCTGGTGCGGGTGCGGAAATGCACCAGCAGCTCGCGCACGTCGGCGTAGCATTCGCGCACGCCCACTTCCAGCTCGGCCAGGCTGCGCTCGCGGGCGACGGCATTGTCCTTGGCGATGGCATCACGCAGCAGCTGCGTCTGGATTTTCAGGAAGGCCAGCGACTGGGCGATGGAGTCGTGCAGCTCGCGGGCAATCATGCTGCGCTCCTGGGCCACGGCGGCCTCGCGCTCCAGGGCGGTGACGCGCAGGCTCTCCATGGCACTGGCCAGGTGCTCGGCCATGGCCGTGAGCAGGGCATGGGTTTCCGGGGTCAGCACCCGCTCTGCACGAAAGTACAGGTTCACCTCCCCCAACAGGCGCTGCTGGTGGCGCAGAGGCACGCCCACCAGCGTGGCGTAGCCCGCTTCGCGGCAATGCGGCAGGGCCATGGTGTCCTCGGCGTTCAGGCGGACGACCCGCGCCCTGGCCCCTTCCTGCGGCGGGGCGCACAGACAAGCCCCCGTCGGCAAGCAGTATTCCTGGCTGCTCAGAACCTGGGGCAGGCCCTCGCTGGCCAGCAGCACGTAGCGCTCGTTGGCCTCGTCCGACCAGCGCACGGCCACGGCATCGGCCTGGACGCTGGCCCGCACCTGGTGGACAAAGCCCTGGGCCAGGGTCTGCAGGCTGTCGGCCTCGGCCATCTGGGCGCTGACGGTATACAGGGCCTGCAACTGGGCGTGCTGCGCTTCCAGGCTGGCAGTTTTCTCGCGCACCTTGAATTCGAGGTTTTCCCGGGCCGCCTGCAGCGAGGCCGCCATCAGGTTGAAGCCCGAAGCCACGCGGCCGAACTCTCCGCCCGTATCCAGCTGCAGCCGTGTCTGCAACTGCCCCTGCCGGATCCGGGCAATGCCCTCCTCCAGGCGTTCCAGGGGATAGATCACCTCCCAGTAGCTCATCATCCAGAACACGATGGCCGCCCCGATCACCAGCGCCACCATCATCAGCTGGAACAGGTGCAGGCCCGCCGTCCAGCGCACCATTTCCCGCTCCAGCAGGGTGACCAGATCGTCGATCACCTGCACCAGTGCGTCGCCCTGGGCGCGGAACTCGGGCAGCGTGGCCTGGCCCTCCATGGCCGACAGCCGCTGCCAGCCTTGCTCGATCTGCGCAAACTGCGTGCGCAACTGCGGCGTCCACAGGATCAGCAAGGGGCGGGAGGGATCGCCATCGCGCAGCAACTGCAAACTGGCGCCGAAGCGTTCGTTGCCCTGGGCCAGCAGGTGCTGCTCATGGTTCTGGTAGGACAGCTGCATCCGGAACACCTGCATCCGCAGGCGCCCGGCCTCGTTCACCGCCGCTGCGCCGCCTTCTAGCTTCCAAGTCACCCACAGGGTCAGGCCGACCGACACCAGCCCGACCAGGAGAAAAGCCAGGCTCAAGACCTTGATCTTGGTGGACAGGGATTGCGTGCGGAACATAAGCGACTCAAGACTCAAGGTAGTGGCAATAAGGGCATTCCCCAGAATTTTCGCCAGGATCAGGGCTGTCGCCCAAGAGAAATCAGGCAGTGCCGGATTTCGATAAGCTATGTATACAAATTTGTATGCAAAAAATTCCACGAGGAATTTATAGTCAAAAGCGTCCGCTCCCGGGCAGCCTGAGAAAACCTTCCTCCTGGTTGCCCCGCGCAGCATTTTTTCAAGAGCTTCATCCATGAAGCCAAGGAGACATCATGACCCAAGCCACCGCCGCTGTCGCGGCTGCCGACGTTGCGGCCGCCCCGGCCATCGAGCGTCCCGAGGACGAGAACCTGGGCTTTGGCCCCCATCTGGCCTACGGAATGCAGCATGTGCTGACCATGTACGGCGGCATCGTCGCCGTACCGCTGATTGTGGCCGAAGCGGCCGGCATGTCCGCCGCCGACACCAGCCTGTTGATTACCGCCTGCCTGTTCATGGGCGGCATCGCCACGCTGCTGCAAACGCTGGGCATCCCGTTCTTCGGCAGCAAGCTGCCGCTGGTGCAGGGCGTCTCGTTTGCGGGCGTGGCCACCATGGTCAGCATCCTGCAGACCGGCGGCGGCATCCAGGGCGTGCTGGGGGCGGTGGCTGCCGCGTCGGTGCTGGGGCTGATCGTGGCGCCGGTGTTCTCCAAGGTCACCAAGTTCTTTCCGCCGCTGGTCAATGGCTGCGTGATCACGGTCATCGGCCTGTCGCTGATGCCGGTGTGCGCCAACTGGGCCATGGGCGGGCGCCCCAGCCTGCCGGACTACGGCAGCATGAGCAACGTCGTCCTGGCCGGCATCACGCTGCTGACGGTGCTGCTGCTGTCCAAGCTGGGCAACGCGGCGATTTCACGCCTGTCGATCCTGCTGGCCATCGTCATCGGCACGGTCATTGCCGTGTTCATGGGCAAGAGCGACTTCTCCAACGTCGGCCAGGGCGCATGGTTTGCGGTGCCGCAGCCGCTGTATTTCGGCATGCCCACCTTCAGCATGGCGTCCACCCTGTCGATGTTCATCGTAATTCTGGTGATTCTGGTGGAGACTTCGGCGGACGTGCTGGCCGTGGGCGACATCGTGGGCACCCCGGTCAATTCGCGCCGCCTGGGCGACGGGCTGCGGGCGGACATGCTCTCCAGCATCGTCGCGCCGTTCTTCGGCGCGTTCACGCAAAGCGCGTTTGCGCAGAACGTCGGGCTGGTGGCCGTCACCGGCGTGAAAAGCCGCTACGTGGTGGCCTTCAGCGGGCTGATCCTGATCGCCCTGGGCGTGCTGCCGATCATGGGCCGCATCGTCGCCTGCGTGCCGCCGTCGGTGCTGGGCGGCGCCGGGCTGGTGCTGTTCGGCACGGTGGCGGCCAGCGGCATCCGCACGCTGTCCAAGGTGGACTACCACAACAACATGAACATGATCATCGTCGCCACCGCCATCGGCGCGGGCCTGCTGCCGGTGGTCGCGCCCAAGTTCTACGCCCAGTTCCCGGAATGGTTCGCCACCATCTTCCACTCCGGCATCAGCGGCGCGGCGGTGGTCGCCATCAGCCTGAACCTGCTGTTCAACCACTTCAAGCAGGGCAATTCCGACCAGCAGTCGGTGTTTGTGGCAGCCTCGGAACGGCGCCTGACCCAGCACGTGCTGGACAGCCTGAGCGATGGCGACCAGGTGATCGACGGCAAGCTGTACGACAAGAACGGGAACCTGGTGCCGGTGCTGGGCGGCGGCGGCCACTGATCACAAAAACAATAGCTTTTCCCGCTTGAATCCATTCAATTTTAATAAGTTTTATATTTGAGATTGAATGGATTCAAGCGGTAAAAGCTCTTACTAAAATAGCACTTCCCAATCCCCCGGCCCCTGCAATCGCCGCCAGCGCCCGCTGCCCCGGTTGCAACTGCGCCAGTGCCTGCACCAGGGCAATCGCCCCCGATGCCCCGATCGGATGCCCCCGGGCCAGCCCCCCGCCCTGGCGGTTGATGGCCTCCAGGGGCAGGCCCAAAGCCGCCACGAACGCCAGCGCCTGAGCGGCAAAGGCATCGTGCAGTTCCACCACCTCCACATCGGCTGCCGCCAGCCCCTGGTTTTGCAGCAATTGCTGCGCTGCCTGCTGGGCGGCCAGCATCGGCGCTTCGGGGGCGGCGCCCAGGCTGGCTGCACCCTGCCACTGGGCGCGGGGGCGCAAGCCCCAGCGCTGGCAGGCCGCCGGGCTGGCCAGCAGCAGCAGGGCTGCGCCGTCGGCCTTGGGCGAGATGGCCACGGTACTCAAGCTGCAATCATCCCCCTGGGCGCCGGTGCCGGGGCGCACGGCGGGCATCCGCACGGCCCGCGCCAGGGTCAGGGCGCGGGGGTAGGCGTCCCGCCCCCATCCGGCCACCGGCACGACTTCGTCCCCCGGCACATACGCCAGCGCCCGGGCGTGGCTGGTGATGGCCCAGGCATCCTGCGCTGCGCGAGTGAGTGTGTGCTGGCAGGCGATGGCCGCTGCCGCATCCAGCATGTCCCGGTCGCGCGGCGCGGGCGCAAAGGCGGGGCGTTCGTAGGCTTGGGGGGGTTCCCCGGCATGGCGCGGGCGGTGCGATCGGAGGGGGGCGCGGCTCCAGGCTTCGGCCCCGCCGGCAATGACCACCTCGGCTTGCCCCAGGGCCAGCAGGCCGCAGGCATGGGTGATGGCATCCAGGCCGGCGCAGCATTGGCTATCGACCGTCCAGGCGGCCACCCGGTCGGGCAAGCCGGCAGCCAGGGCGGCCAGACGGGCCGGGTTGCCATTGGCCCCCAGGGCGTTGCCCAGCACGACGGCATCGACCGCCTCGGCGGGCAGGCCGGCGCGGCGCAGCAGGTGGGCGACGAGCGGGGTGGTCAAATCCGGCACCGTGCACTGCGCCAGCGCCCCGCCGACGGGGGCCACCGGGGTGCGTGCCCAGCCGACGATGGGCCATGACAGGTTTACCGCCATGCCTGCAATGGCCCTGGCGGCTGGCCGGCCAGGGCTTGCGCCACCGCCGCCTGCAAGGCCGCCGTATCGGTTTTGCCGCTGCGCGTTTGCGGCCATGCGCCCTGCCAGCGCCACCAGCGGCGCGGCGTCTTGAAGGCTTCGAGCTGCGCCCGGCAGCCTGCGGCCAGCGTGCTGGCGGCGGGCAAACCGTCCCCGTTCCCGTCCGCTTGCAGCACGGCGTGGATGCGCAGGCCGCGCAGCGCATCGGGCAGGCCGACCACGCTGGCCTGGGCCACGCCGGGCTGCGCCTGCAACCAGGCCTCGACCTCTTCGGGGAACAGGTTTTTGCCCTGGGTGACCAGCATCCGGCTTTCGCGCCCGCACAGGTAAAGCTGGCCGGACGCATCCAGCCAGCCCATGTCGCGCACGGTCAGCCAGCCGTCGTGCAGTTCGGCGGCGGAACCGTCGTGGGCATGAACGTAGTCCATGAACAGCATGGGGCTGCGCAGCCAGATGCGGCCCACTTCGCCCGCTGGCAGGCTGGCATGGGGCGTCGGCCCGATGCGCAGCTGCACATTGCCAAAGGGCTGGCCGACGGCCTGCGGATGGGCGCGGGCAGCCACGTCCATCCAGGTGATGTAGCTGGCCTCGGATGCGCCGTAGAACTCGGCCAGCCGCGCCTGGGGCAGCAGGGCCTGCAACTGCGGCGTGTGTTCGCGCATCCAGCGGGCGCCGCTGATCAATACCAGGCTGGGCTGGGGCAGCGGTGCCCAGCCCTTGCGCTGTGCCATCTGCATCAGCAGCAGCAACTGGCTGGGCACGGCCACCAGGGTGCTGCCCGGTGCTTGCTGCAACTGCGCCCAGGTGGTTTCTGCCGAGAATTTTTCCTGCACCCGCGCCCCGCGCCCCGTCCACAGGCCGAGCATGACGGCAAACAGAAACAGCGAATGGCTGATGCGCCCCGGCGCCAGCACCGGGCCGGTGAGCTGCGCCCCGAAGGTGTGCGCAGTGATGGCAAAACTTTCCACCCACGAGCGATGGTGGCGGCGAAATCCCTTGGGCTGGCCCGAGCTGCCCGAGGTAAAACCGACATAGAACGGGGCCAGATCGGGCGCTGCCGCCTCGTGCGTCGGCATCTGCGCGGGCAAGGCATCGACCGCCGCCTGCACCGACTGGGCAATGGCCGGCGGCCACGCTGCATCGCCGATGGCCGCGCAGCGGCCACTCACCAGCACGGCCAGAAACTGCACCACCCCATCGACCACGCCCCCATCCAGCGGCAGCAGCACGGTGGGCAAGGCGTCTTCCCGCTCCAGCCGTGCCGCCTGGGCCAGCACCTGCGCCTGCAACTGGGCAAAGGTAAGCTGCCCGCGCTCGCTGACCAGGGCCAGGGCGTCGGGCTGCACGCCGGCCCAGTGCGCCAGGCAGCCATGCACCAGGGGCCAGGCGGGTGCGGTCATGCGGGCTTGCCCCCCAGCGGCCAGTCGGGCAGAGCCTTGGCTACGGTATGCACCACCAGGGCGCACAGCACGGCCTTGGCCAGATCGCCGGGGACAAAGGCCAGATCGAGCATGAAGGCCTTGGTCAGCGGCATCTGGGCGATCAGCATCAGCCCGGCGATGCCCAGCAGGTGCAGGAACACCACCCCGCCCAGCACGGCAGCGATCAGGGCGCTGATGGCCGCCTGCTTGGGCGTGCGGCTGGGCAAACGCCCCATCAGCAGCCCCACCACCCCGGCGGCCAGGGCGTAGCCGATCAAATACCCGGCAGAAGGCAGCATGAACACGCCAATCCCGCCGCGCCCCCCGGCCAGCAGCGGCAGCCCCACCGCCACGGCCAGCAGGAACAGGGCAATGGCCTGAAAGCCGCGCTTGCCGCCCAGCAGGCACCCGGCCAGCATGATGCCCAGCGACTGCAAGGTAATGGGCACGCCGAAGGGCAGGTCGATCTTCGGCACCAGGCCCAGCACGGCCATCAGGGCCGCGAACAGGGCGACGGTGGACAGCGACTGGGCGCTGTTGCGGGTCAAAGTGGTCATGGGTTGCTCCCTTAAAAAATTCAACGTAATCAACCGCCCAGGCGCACGAACAGGGCATCGGCCACGCGCCGCGCGGTTTGCAGCATATGCACCGCCAGGGGGGCCACCAGCCGCCAGCCGCCGCCGCGCCCGGTGCGCAGGCGGTAGGCATCGTCCAGCTTGCCCCACTGGATGAAAAAGTGTTCGGTAAAACGCAGCATCAGCCCCAGTTGCAGGGACAGGCGCTCCGGGTTCACGCCCAGCGGGCGCAGCGGTTGCAGCAGCCATTCCAGTACCGCCACCACGTCGCCGGTGCGGGTCGTCACCGTCAGCGCCACCCCCAGGCTGGAGGCACAGAACAAGCGCAAGGCGCTGGCCACGCCCAGCTCCCAGGTGCCCATCCAGACGTGGAAACCGGCCACCAGCAGGGCGGCAACCAGCACCGCCCACAGCAGGCGCCGCGCCGGTTGCGTGGCCGGCCCCAGGCTGACCAACACCCCGGCGCACAGCGCCGCCCCGGCCCCCAGAACCCACAGCGATTGAAAAATAAAGAGAGCTAGCCCCGCAGCCACCAAGCCAAATAGCTTATGTCCGGCCCGCAAACCGTGCAACCACGTGCGGTACTCGCTATACAAACTACCCATGCTGCACCCATCCCTGGTCGATGCCCAGGCTGCGCACATGCGCCTCGTAGGCGCGGCAAACGTCTGCGCCCGGCCCGTCCAGGCGCACCTGGCCCTGCTCCAACCACAGCACGCGCGGGTAGTCGCGCACATAGTCCAGCACGTGGGTAGACACCAGCACCTGCTGCGGGCAGGCGGCAATGTCGGCGGCCAGCCGCAACTGCCCGGGCAGGTCGAGGCTGGCATAAGGCTCGTCGAGCAGCAGCACCTCGGGTTGGGCCACCCGCATGGCCAGCCAGCAGACCCACTGGCGCTGGCCCTGGCTCAAACTGCCCACGGCCCGCTGCCCCCAGTGCGCCAGACCGCGCTGCTGCAAGAAATCATCCACGGCCCGGGCCGCCTGCGCCCGGCTGCCGCTGTGGGCGCTGCGCCAGGACAGTTGCAGCTCCTCCTGCACGGTGGGGAAGATGATCTGGTCGTCCGGATTCTGGAACATCAGCCCCACCCGGCGGCTGGGCGCGTGGCTGCGTTCGGCGCTGTGCAGGGTGTCGCCCTGCCAGACGATCTGCCCCTGCCAGGGCACGTCCAGCCCGGCCAACATGCGCAGCAGGCTGGTCTTGCCCGCGCCGTTGAAGCCGATCAGACCGATGCGGGCTTCGCCCAATGACAGGTGCAGACCGGCAAACACCGGGGTTGGCCCCCGGCGCAAATGGATGTCCTGCAAATCCCAACCCTGCATCGTCATGAATCCGTCCCTGATGTGATGGGGGCGATTCTAGGAAGCCGCCCGCCACCCGGTCAGCCTCCCGGCATGAAAAAGGCAGTGCGTTCCAACCGCCGCCATTGACCGGCAAATCCACGCAAAAATGCCGACCGAAGTCGGCATTTTGGATTCAATTGAGCACAAAGCCTGCAACTGCCGGCTTTTTGCAGCCAATGGCAGCCAAAAACTGCCTATCCCCCGGTGACCGGCGGAAAAAATGCCACCTCATCGCCCGCTGCAATCGGTGCGTCGGGCGGGCACATGTTCTGGTTCAGCGCCAAACGCACCGGCTGCGAGCCACACAGCGCCTGCGTGGCCTGGGCGCTGCGCCGGGCCAGTTCCTCGCGCAAGGCAGCCACGGTCGCGGCGCTGGTGGTCAGCGTTTCCGCGCCGGTGCCCATGGCCTCGCGGATCGAGGCAAAGTAACGCACGGTAATCGTCCTGGTCATGTGAGCAGCTCCGAAAAAGGCAAAAAGCGCACGCTGTCGCCGCGTGCAATCAGGGTCTGGGCCGGGTTGTCCACCAGGCCCTCGGCCCAGACGGTAGAGGTCAGCACGCCGGAATTCTGGTTGGCAAACAGCTCCAGCCGCCCCGCGCCATTGCGGCGCACGCGCAGGAACTCGCGGCGGCTGTCGGGCTTGCGGATGTCGAAATCGGCCAGCACCCAGTGGGCTTGCGGCTGCACCACGCTGGCGCCCTGCAAGGCCAGCACAAAGGGGCGCAGCAGCATCAGCACCGTAATCAGGCTGGACACCGGGTTGCCCGGCAGGCCGATAAAGTGCGCCTGCCCTGCGGTATTGCCGTCATTGCCGCTGCGGCGCAGGTGGCCGAAGGCAAAGGGCTTGCCCGGCTTCATGGCGATCTTCCACAGCGACAGCGCCCCCAGTTGCTCGACCACCGGGCGCACATGGTCTTCCTCGCCCACCGACACTCCGGCGCTGGTCACCAGCAGGTCGCAATCCTCGGCGGCCCGCGCCAGGGCGGCGTGGGTGGCCGCACGGTCATCGGGCAGGATGCCGCCATCCACCACTTCGCAACCCCAGCGCTTGAGCAGTCCGGCCAGCACATAGCGGTTGCTGTTGAAGATATGGCCCGGCGGCAAATCCTGCGGGGCGATGCTGCCGGGCAGCGCCAGCTCGTCGCCGGTGGAAAACAGCGCCACCCGGGGCTGGCGCGTCACCGGCAGTTGCGCCAGCCCCAGGCTGGCCGCCAGCCCCAGCGCCGCCGGGGTCAGGCGCAGACCGGCCTGCAAGGCCGTGCTGCCCAGGGCAATGTCCTGCCCGGCGCGGCGCACGAACTGGCCGGGCTGCGCAGCGGCGTCGAAGCGCACGCGGCCATCGGCCAGCACCGTGCATTCCTCCTGCATGACGACGGCGTCCGCCCCCGGCGGCAGCGGCGCCCCGGTAAAGATCCGCGCTGCCGTGCCCGGTTGCAGCGCCGTGCCCACCTGCCCGGCGGGAATGCGCTGGCTGACGGGCAGCACCGTGCCCGCCGCCGATACCTCGGCGCTGCGCACGGCGTAGCCGTCCATGGCCGAGTTGTCCAGCGGCGGCACCTGCAAGGGCGCAATGCAGTCCGCCGCCAGCACCCGGCCATCGGCCTGGAGCAAATCGACAGAAGCCCCGCCAGGGAGCGGCTGCGCCTGGGCCAGCAGAGCGGCCAAAGCGTCTTCTAAAGGAGTGAGTGGAGCGGCAGACATGGCAAATCAGGAAATTTTCGGTGGCACATACTGTAGCCGCTCCCCTTGCGCCAGCATCCAGGCGGCGATGGCCTCGGGCTGGTTCAAATCCAGCAGCGCGACATGCGCGGGCACGGGGTGGGGCAGGCTGTCCGGCGCATCGGTGGCCAGCGCCAGCACGCCGGGGTCGGTCAAGCACAGCAAAGGACGCCCCGGCTTGCCCGGCGCAGGTGCACGCCACAGCTCGATTTTCGGCAGGTCGCCCTGCTTGAAGCCTTCGACCAGCGCCCAGTCCATGCCCGGGTCGAGCTGGGCCAGCATGGCGTGGACGTCCATGTCCTGCGGCGCATCGAACTCCTGCACCAGGGCCATGCGCCGGTCGCACACCAGCAGCACCTGGCTGGCCCCGGCCTGGCGGTGGCGCCAGCTATCCTTGCCCGGCTGGTCGATGTCCACGTCGTGGTGCGCGTGCTTGACGGTGGCCACCCGCAGGCCCTGCCCGCGCAGCAAGGCGATGATTTTTTCCAGCAAGGTGGTCTTGCCCGTGCCGGAATACGCGGCGAAACCCAGGGCGTGCATGGCAATCCTTTTAGAACGTGTTTAGGTTCTTAGAACGTGTTTACGATCTTACTGTTTTCAATAGCAAACGGCGCTTGATTTACAAGCGCCGTTGCCATTTTTAACCGATATTTTCAGTCGAGCCGATCGGTCTCCGGTCAATCGCAATGCCGGGCGATATAGGCTTTGACCTGGGTCACATCGGCAGGCAGCACCTGCACGCGCTTGGGCAGGCTCTCGATACCGTCGAACTGCGCCGGGCGGTCCGGCTGGCGGCCCAGGGCTTCCTCGATGGTGGCGGCAAACTTGATGGGCAGCGCCGTCTCCAGCACGATCATCGGCTCGGCGCCCACATGCTCGCGGGCCACCTTGATGCCGTCGGCGGTGTGGGTATCGACCATCTGCCCCAGGCGCCGGTAGCTGTCGCGGATGGTGGCCAGCCGGTCGGCATGGGTGCTTTTGCCGCTCACGAAGCCGAACCTGGCCTGGATGTCGGCAAAGACCGGATCACCACTCAGATCGAAGCGGCCTTCCTGGCCCACGCCCTGGGCAAACAGCGCCTGGGTGCGGGCACCGTCGCGGCCCACCAGATCGAAGATGAAGCGCTCGAAGTTGCTGGCCTTGCTGATGTCCATCGACGGGCTGGAGGTCTCGAACGTCGCCGCCGCGCCGCGCACCTGGTAGACGCCGGTGCGGAAGAACTCGTCCAGCACGTCGTTCTCGTTCGTGGCCACCACCAGCCTGGCGATGGGCAGGCCCATCTGCCGGGCCACGTGGCCGGCGCAGACGTTGCCGAAGTTGCCGCTGGGCACGGTGAAGCTGACTTGCTGGTCGTTGCTTTGCGTGGCCTGGAAGTAGCCGGCGAAGTAGTAGACCACCTGCGCCAGCAGCCGCGCCCAGTTGATGGAATTGACGGTACCGATCTTGTACTGCGCCTTGAACGCCAGATCGTTGCTGACGGCCTTGACGATGTCCTGGCAGTCGTCGAACACGCCCTCGATGGCGAGGTTGTGGATGTTCTCGTCCTGCAGGCTGAACATCTGCGCCTGCTGGAAGGGGCTCATGCGCCCGTGCGGGCTGGTCATGAACACGCGCACGCCCTGCTTGCCGCGCATGGCGTATTCGGCGGCGCTGCCGGTGTCGCCGCTGGTGGCGCCCAGGATGTTCAGTTGCTCGCCGCGTCGGGCCAGTTCGTACTCGAACAGGTTGCCCAGCAGTTGCATCGCCATGTCCTTGAAGGCCAGCGTGGGGCCGTTGGACAGGGCTTCGACGTGCAATTGGCCTTCCAGCTGGCGCACCGGAGTGATGGCGGCGGTGCCGAACACTTCCTCGGTATACGTCTTGCGGCAGATGGCCCGCAGGTCGTCGGCGGGGATGTCGTCGATGTAGAGCGACAGAATCTCGAACGCCAGGGCGGCGTAGCCCTGTTCGGCATAAATCCGGCGCAGCTGGCCCAGGCGCTCGGTGCCGATCTGCGGGTAGTGCGCGGGCAGGTACAGGCCGCCATCGGGGGCCAGCCCGGCCAGCAGGATGTCGCAGAACTTGCGGGCGGTGGCATCGCCCCGGGTGGACAGGTAGTGCATCAGTTCAGCTCCTCCTTGCGGATGCGCGTGATCGGCGCCAGCACCGAGGGCAGCGCCTGGATGTGCGCCAGGGCGGCATCCATGTCTCCTTCGCGCGTTTCGTGGGTGAGGATGATGAGGTCGGTCTGCGTGCTGCCCTCGCCGCCGATTTCATCGGCTTCACGCTGCAGCACGGCGTCGATGCTGATGTTGGCACCGGCAATCAGACCGGTGATCTGGGCCAGCACGCCCGCCTCGTCGGCCACGCGGATGCGCAGGTAGTAGCTGGTCACCACCTCGGCCATGGGCAGGATGGGCAGCGCGTCCGAAGCCGCCACCAGCGTGTGGCTCTGGAAGGCCAGCGGCGGCACGCGGTGCGCCGGGTCGGCATCCAGCAGGCGGGCGATGTCGACCAGATCGGCAATCACGGCGCTGGCCGTCGGCTCGCTGCCGGCGCCCTTGCCGTAGTACAGCGTGGCGCCCACGGCATCGCCCTGCACCAGCACGGCGTTCATCGCGCCTTCCACGTTGGCGATCAGGCGCTTGGCCGGAATCAGGCTGGGGTGCACGCGCAGCTCCACGCCCTTGTCGGCGCGTTTGGTGATGCCCAGCAGCTTGATGCGGTAGCCCAGTTGCTCGGCGTATTTGATGTCGGCGGCGGCCAGCTGGGTGATGCCCTCGACGTGGGCCTTGTCGAACTGCACCGGAATGCCGAAGGCAATGGCGCTGATGATGGTGGCCTTGTGCGCGGCGTCCACGCCTTCGATGTCGAAGGTCGGGTCGGCCTCGGCGTAGCCCAGGCGCTGGGCTTCCTTGAGCACCACGTCGAAGTCCAGCCCCTTGTCGCGCATCTCGGACAGGATGAAGTTGGTCGTGCCGTTGATGATGCCGGCCACCCACTGGATCCGGTTGGCCGTCAGGCCCTCGCGCAGCGCCTTGATGATGGGAATGCCGCCGGCCACCGCCGCCTCGAACGCAACGATCACGCCCTGGTCGTGCGCGGCCTGGAAAATTTCCGTGCCATGCACCGCCAGCAGCGCCTTGTTGGCGGTGACGACGTGCTTGCCTGCGGCAATCGCCTCCAGCACCAGCGCCTTGGCGATGCCGTAGCCGCCGATCAGCTCCACCACCACGTCGATGTCCGGGTTGGCGATGACCGCGCGGGCGTCGTTCACCACCTGCACCGTGTCGCCGACGATGGCGCGGGCGCGTTCGGTATCCAGGTCGGCCACCATCGTGATCTCGATGCCGCGCCCGGCGCGGCGGGCGATTTCCTGCTGGTTGCGCTGCAAAACGGCAAACGTGCCGCTACCGACGGTGCCAATGCCCAGAAGGCCGACTTGGATGGGTTTCATGGTGTTTTCTGAAAATTGAAGGGAAAGTGATGCAAACGCCGAGGCCGGAGTTTCAAAAACAAGAGCTGTTTCCGCTGTTCATTCCTTGATTTCAAGGTCATTCATATCTGAAATCGTTGTATACCGTGCGGAAGAAGCTCCTGTTTTATGCCTCGGCCTTGGCTTTTTTCGCTGGTTTGGCCAGCAGCTTGTCCGTGCCCATGCGCTGGCGGTACTTGGCCAGGAAGTCGGCCAGGCGGTTGATCGCCTCGCGCAGATCGGCCTCGTGCGGCAGGAAGACGATGCGGAAATGGTCCGGGTGCGGCCAGTTGAAGCCCGTGCCCTGCACCAGCATGACCTTGGTTTCCTGCAGCACCTCCAGGAAAAACTCCTGATCGTCGGCAATCGGATAGATCTCGGGGTCGAGGCGCGGGAACATGTACAGCGCCCCTTGCGGCTTGACGCAGGACACGCCGGGAATCGCGTTGATCAGCTCATAGGCCAGATCGCGCTGCGTGCGCAGACGGCCACCCTCGCAGATCAGGTCGTTGATGCTCTGGTAGCCGCCCAGCGCGGTCTGCACCGCCCACTGCCCCGGCACGTTGGCGCACAGGCGCATGTTCGAGAGCATGTTCAGCCCCTCGATATAGTCCTTGGCCGGTTTCTTGTCGCCCGACACCACCATCCACCCGGCGCGGTAGCCGCACGAGCGGTAGGCCTTGGAGAGCGAATTGAAGGTCAGCGTCAGCACATCCGTCGACAGGCTGGCCAGCGGCGTGTGCACCGCGCCGTCGTAGAGCACCTTGTCGTAGACCTCGTCGGCAAAAATCACCAGCCCGTGCTCGCGGGCGATGTTCACGATCTCCTGCAGCAGCTCGCGGCTGTACAGCGCCCCGGTGGGGTTGTTCGGGTTGATCACCACGATGCCCTTGGTGCGTGGCGTGATCTTGCTGCGGATATCGGCCAGGCTGGGCATCCAGCCGTTAGCCTCGTCGCACAGGTAATGCACCGGCGTGCCGCCCGAAAGGCTGGTCACCGCCGTCCACAGCGGGTAGTCGGGCGCGGGCAGGAGCAGCTCGTCGCCATCGTCCAGCAAGGCGTTGGTCGCCAGGCTGATCAGTTCCGATGCGCCGTTGCCCAGGTAGATGTCGTCCAGCGTCACGCCCTTGATGCCCTGGGTCTGGGTTTCGTGCATCACCGCCTTGCGGGCCGCGAAAATGCCCTTGCTGTCCGAATACCCGGCGGAATTGGGCAGGTTGCGGATCATGTCTTGCTGCACCTCCTCCGGGGCATCGAAGCCGAATACCGCCAGATTGCCGATATTGAGCTTGATGATCTTCTGCCCGTCTTCCTCCATCTTCTTGGCCGCGTCCATGATCGGGCCACGGATGTCGTAGCAGACGTTGGCAAGTTTGGCGGATTTGGTCACGGTCCTCATAGCGCTTCACCTTTAGCAGCACCGCAGCGCCCAGTGCCCTGCGGTGAAACCTACAATTTGACCACAGATAAATGCAGGCAAGCCCACACGAAACAGGGGGCGCACCTTCGCCAAATCACTGAGGAAACGTTTTATGAAATTCCAGGCCGAACGCGCCGCAGGCATCCCCCTCATCACCGGCTACGGCCCCGGCTGGCTGGCCGTGGACAAGGTGCAGCACCACGGCAGCCTGCTGATCGGCTCCGGCGGCCTGCTGCAGCCGTGGGCCTGTCCGCGCTTCGACGACATCAGCGCCGCCCACCTGGAAACCCTGGCCGCGCAGTGCCAGGGCGTGGAAGTGCTGCTGCTGGGCAGCGGAGCGCGGCTGCGATTCGTCCACCCCGGCTGGCTGCGCCCGTTCATGCAGCAGCGCATCGGCGTCGAAACCATGGATACCCCGGCTGCGCTGCGTACATACAACGTTTTGGCAATGGAAGGCCGTAATGTGCTAGCAGCCTTGGTTTTAGAGTAGTATCGGGACGCCCCTCATCAAAATTACCGTTTCAGGGTACAATTACAGGTTGCGGTCGAGGGGCGATCGGGACAGAAGATAAAAACAATCATATTCTGGCCTGGCCCCTCGGTTTTTCCAAAAACTACACCCGAGAGATAGGCGCATGGCGATTGTTGTCAATAAACCCCTTCCCGAATTTGAGGCGCAGGCCACCGGCGGCGTGAAGGTCACGAACACTTCACACAATGGTCAAACCTTGATTCTGTACTTCTATCCCAAGGACAACACCCCGGGCTGCACCACCGAGGCCATGCAGTTCCGCGACAAGTTCAAGGATTTTGAAAAAGCCGGGGCCATCGTCTTCGGCGTGTCCCGCGACAACATGAAGTCGCACGACGATTTCAAGGAAAAGCTGGAGCTGCCCTTTGAACTCATCGCCGACACCGAAGAAAAAATGTGCCACATGTTCGGCGTGGTGAAGAACAAGATCATGTACGGCAAGAAGGTCAAGGGCATCGAGCGCTCGACCTTCCTGGTCAACGCCGACGGCCTTCTGGTGCAGGAATGGCGCGGCCTGAAAGTGCCGGGCCACGTCGACGAAGTCCTCAAGGCCGTCAAGGGCTTGAAAGCGGCGGCGAAACAGGCCGTCGCCGCCTGAGCCGGCCAGCAAGCACCCATCGGGCATTCATCCGTATCAGTCACTGCATAATGGGCTGATTGCCCCGTGCCCTTGAAACAGACACAGCCGCCGGGCCTTTGCCTTGGCGGCTGTGTTTTTTTGTATTACAGGTGACTCCATGCCTTTGCCACCCGCCCCGAAAAGCCGCGCCGCCCGTCTGACATCCAGCGCCGCCAGCGCCCCCGCGAAAAAAACCGCTTCCCCCAAAACCCGCAGCACCGAGGACAAGGCCAGCGCCGCCACCACCGCCGCCGCACAAGGGCTGGCCCAGTTGCGGGCGCAGGCTGCCACCGCACCGGTGGCGGCCCCTGCCGCAAAAACCACCGTGGCTGCTGCGCCTGCTGCCACGAAACGCACCAGTGCAGCCCCCAAGGCGGCCAGCAAAACGGCGGCTACCGCCCCCGCCGCTGTGCCCAAAACGGCTGCCCCCGTGCAAGCGGCCGTTGCAGCCCCCAAGCGCAGCAAACGCAGCAAACGTTGCCTGTTCGTCCTCGATACCAACGTGCTGCTGCACGATCCGACCTGCCTGTTCCGCTTTCAGGAGCACGACATCTTCCTGCCCATGGTGGTGCTGGAGGAGCTGGACAGCCACAAGCGCGGCAGCACCGAGGTGGCCCGCAATGGCCGCCAGGTCAGCCGCACGCTGGATGCGTTGGTCGAGGCGCAGAAAGACACCGATCTGGCTGCCGGCCTGAAACTGGACGCCACCGGCAACAAGGGCGTGACCGGCCAGATGTTTTTCCAGACCGTGCCGCTGCACTACACCCTGCCGCTGTCCCTGCCCCAGGGCAAGGCCGACAACCAGATCCTGGGCGTGGTGCAGGCACTGCGCGAGCAGGAGAAGCAGGGGCGCGAGGTGATTCTGGTGTCCAAGGACATCAACATGCGCGTCAAGGCCCGCGCCCTGGGCCTGTCCGCCGAGGATTACCACAACGACAAGGTGCTGGACGACGACGACCTGCTCTACACCGGCGCTCTGGCCCTGCCCGCCGATTTCTGGCGCAAGGCCAAGGACGTGCAAAGCTGGCAGGAGGGCAACAGCAGCTTCTACAGCCTGCGCGGGCCGATGACGGCGCAGCTGCTCATCAACCAGTTCGTCTACTTCGAAGCACCGGGCGAACCCAGCCTGTACGCCCGCGTGGTGGAACTGCGCGGCGAGACCGCCGTGCTGGAGGTGCTGCGCGACTACGGCAGCGCCAAGCACAATGTCTGGGGCGTCAACGCCCGCAATCGCGAGCAGAACTTCGCGCTGAACCTGCTGATGGACCCCGAGGTCGACTTCGTCACCATGACCGGGCAGGCCGGTACGGGCAAGACGCTGCTGACGCTGGCCGCCGGACTGGCCCAGGTACTCGATTCGCGGCGCTACAGCGAGATCATCATGACCCGCGCCACCGTCAGCGTGGGCGAGGACATCGGTTTCCTGCCCGGCACCGAGGAGGAAAAAATGGGCCCGTGGATGGGTGCCCTGGACGACAACCTGGAATTCCTGGCCAAAGGCAGCGGCGGCAACGGGCATGAGTGGGGGCGCTCGGCCACCAACGACCTGATTCGCAGCCGCATCAAGATCAAGAGCCTGAACTTCATGCGCGGGCGCACCTTTCTGAACAAATTCGTCATCATCGACGAGGCGCAGAACCTCACGCCCAAGCAGATGAAGACGCTGATCACCCGCGCCGGGCCGGGCACCAAGATCGTCTGCATGGGCAATCTGGCGCAGATCGACACGCCCTACCTGACCGAAGGCAGCTCGGGCCTGACCTACGTCGTCGACCGTTTCAAGGGCTGGCAGCACGGCGGCCACATCCAGCTGGCGCGGGGCGAGCGCTCGCGCTTGGCCGACTTTGCCAGCGAGGTGCTGTAAGCCATGGCGATCAGCTGGATCACCGCGCTGAAGATGGTGCCGTGGAGCGACGTCATCCAGGCCGCGCCCGACGTCATCAAGACCGCCAAGGGGCTGATGAAGAAAAGCCCCGCGCCGTCCCCGGCTCCCACGGCGACGGCGCCTCTGCCGCCCGGGGCGGACGCCGTCGGCAACGCCGGGGAGCTGGCCTTGCAGCATATCGCCCAGTTGCACCAGCGCATTGCGCAACTGGAGCAGGCCCAGCAGACCAGCGCCGCGCTGCTGGAGCAGATGGCCGAGCAGCAGTCCCAGATCGTCCACACCGTGGGCCTGCTGCGCACTGGCGCCACCCGGCTGGCCTGGGCCTGCGCCGTGCTGGGCGCGTGTACGGCAGGGTTGCTGATCTACATTCTGCGCATGGCGTGAGCTATATAAAAAAGAGCTGTTTCCACTTGTTCTAATTTATTTTCAGATGAAAAACATTCTGAAATCTTTGATAGACAAGCGGAAACAGCTCTTCTTTTAATATCCAACGCCTTCGCCTTTTCTGCTGCCTTCCTGGCCTACACCGCCACGGCATATCCTCTGTACAGGGGATAGAGCTGTTGCTCCTCGCTTTGCATACGCTCATGGATGGCCTGGCTGATGGCATCCAGATCGGCCAAAAAGGCGGCAGCCTGCTCGGGTGGCAATTGGTCGATGTTTTCGTAGCGTTCAAAAAAGGCCAGCAGCGATTGGGACAGCGCCTTCGCCCCCCGACGGAAGTGCTTCATGGTTTCGATGTCCGCCTCGTTTTCCGTTACCTGCTGTAAGAAAGCGTAAAGGCGCACGTTCTCTTTCAGGATATGCCCGCGCAGCAGGGTGCCCAGCTCCCGCAGCCGCTTGGCAACCCGTGGCCAGTCCTGGCGCATGAAGGCACGGCGCAGGCGCTGCTCCAGCATGCTCACGGCCTCATGCTCGGCCAGCAATTCTTCAACCAGATCAGGGTAATAGGGCAAGACACCGGCATCGGCCGGCAGGACGGAAGGGGCCGCTGCGGCGGCATCGGGCGGAGCGGTTGACGCAGGAACGGGAACCGCTGCGCCCGCCTGCGCCAAGGTTGTACGCCTTGCCTTCCAAAAGCTGAACATGGTGTCTCCCTGCCCCAAAAATATTTTT
The DNA here is from genome assembly GCF_042654765.1 of Comamonas nitrativorans. Taxonomy (NCBI): domain Bacteria; kingdom Pseudomonadati; phylum Pseudomonadota; class Betaproteobacteria; order Burkholderiales; family Comamonadaceae; genus Comamonas; species Comamonas nitrativorans. Next base: position 194,258 of record NZ_JBHSEW010000007.1, read on the forward strand.
AATTCAAAAGTTCAGGGCGGGGAATTTACAACAAGGTTACGGCTCGTAACCGGAACTGAGGGCCAAATTTTCGAACCGGGTCTGATTTTTCTGGAAATACAGCTTGACCGTACCGGTCGGGCCATTACGTTGCTTGCCGATGATGACCTCGGCCACGTTCGGCTCTTTGCTGTCTTTGTTGTAGTAGTCGTCGCGGTAGATGAACATGATGATGTCCGCATCCTGCTCGATGGCGCCGGACTCGCGCAGGTCGCTCATCATCGGGCGCTTGTCGGTGCGCTGCTCGACCGAGCGGTTGAGCTGCGACAGCGCGATCACCGGGCACTGCAATTCCTTGGCCAGCATTTTCAGCCCGCGCGAGATTTCGCCCAGCTCGGTCGCACGGTTGTCGCCGCTGCTGCCGCTGCCCGAGCCGCTCATGAGCTGCAAATAATCCACCACGATCAGCCCCAGCTTGCCGCAGCCGCGTGCCAGGCGGCGGGCGTTGGCCCGCAACTCCGAGGGGGTCAGGCCCGGGGTTTCGTCGATGTGCAGCGACACCTGGCGCAGCGATTCGATGGCTTCGGACAGGCGCGACCATTCCTCGTCCGTCAGCTTGCCGGTGCGCAGGTTGCCCTGGTTGATGCGGCCGATGGAGCCGACGATACGCACCGCCAGCTGCGCCGCGCCCATTTCCATCGAAAAGATGGCCACGGGCAGTTGCTCGTGCAAGGCGACGTGTTCGGCAATGTTCACGGCAAACGAGGTCTTGCCCATCGACGGGCGTGCGGCCAGCACCACCAGGTCGCCCGCCTGCAGGCCGCTGGTCATGCGGTCGAGGTCGGCAAAGCCGGTGGGCACGCCGGTCACGTCCATCGGGTTGTCGGCCATTTCCTGCACGCGGTCGAGCAGGTTGACCACCAGCGTGTCCAGCGACTGGAAGCCCTGTTTCATGCGCGAGCCTTCTTCGCCGATGGCGAAGATTTTCTGCTCGGCCTCGTCCAGGATGCGCTCCACCGGCTTGCCCTGGGGGTTCTGCGCCTGGGTGGCGATTTCGTCGCTGGCCGTCAGCAGTTTGCGCAGGATGGCCTTCTCGCGCACGATTTCGGCGTAGCGGCGGATGTTGGTGGCGCTGGGCACGTACTGCGCCAGCTGGTTCAGGTAGACGATGCCGCCCACCTCCTGCGCCTTGCCCTGGGCTTGCAGGTATTCAAAGACGGTGATCACGTCGGCCGGCTTGCCATCGTTCACCAGCTTGCTGACGGCCGTGAAGATCAGGCGGTGCTCGTGGCGGTAGAAGTCGCCCTCGGTCAGCAAATCGCCCACGCGGTCCCAGGCGTTGTTGTCCAGCAGCAGGCCGCCCAGGACGCTGGATTCGGACTCCATCGAGAACTGCGGCAGGCGCAGTTGGGCCAACTGGGCATCTTCAGGCAGATCGGATAGAGGAGCGGCAAAAATCTCCGTCTCATCCAGGGGGGGCATCACGGGTTCCATGGGCATTCTTCAACAGCAAGACAGCCAAGCATGGTAGCGCAGCTTGCCAAAGCCCCGGCACCTGCCCAACAGCCCTTTTGTTGCCATGCAGCAAAAGGGCTGCCATTCCTGCACCACGGCCCTGGGGAGCAGCTACACTCCCTGCGATAACAACTTGTTAACAACTTGTTTTGTCCCGAAAAATCCCTCTCAGACACTGCTCTAAGGAGAATTCCCCCCGTGTCCACCAAGCCTGAGAAATCCGCCCCGCCACCCTCTGCCCCCCATTTGCCCGTGACTGGCAGCTGTGCCAACGATCCGGCCACGGCAACCCTGCACCCGGCCATCCGCAAAACACCGCTGGACATCAAGATGCTGGCCGGCCTGGCCAAGGTGACCAACTCGATGTCCCCCATGTCGCTGACCCTGGCGGGCATCGACTGGGCCGGACATCTGGCCTTCGCCCCCGGCAAGCGCCTGGAGCTGTTCAGCCTGGGGGTCGAGCAAATGCAGCAACTGTGGCAAAACGCTCTGCCTACCGCCCCGAACGGCAAGGACACGCCTGCCGCCAAGCCCGACCGCCGCTTTGCCGACCCAGCCTGGCAGCAGTGGCCATTCAATGTCACCAGCCAGTCCTTCCTGCAAACCGAAGCGTGGTGGAAAGCGGCCACCAGCGGGCTGCCCGGGGTCTCCAAGCACCATGAGGACGTAGTCTCTTTCCTGACCCGGCAGGGGGTGGACATGCTCTCGCCCGGCAACTACCCGCTGACCAACCCTCTGGTGCTGCAACGCACCATGGAAACGAACGGAGCGAACCTGCAACATGGGATGCTCAACTTCCTCGACGACCTGGGCCGCGCCAGCCAGGGCCTGCCGCCAGCGGGCACAGAAAACTTCGAAGTGGGCAAGAACCTCGCCATCACTCCCGGCAAAGTGGTCTACCGCAACCGCCTGATCGAACTCATCCAGTACAGCCCCAGTACCGACAAGGTGCAGCCCGAGCCAGTGCTGATCGTGCCCGCGTGGATCATGAAGTACTACATCCTCGATCTGTCGGCACACAACTCGCTCATCAAATACATGGTCGATCAGGGCCATACGGTGTTCTGCATTTCCTGGAAGAACCCCGGCGTGGACGAGGCCACCCTGTGCATGGACGATTACCTGAGCCTTGGCATAGAAGCCGCATTGGACGCCGTCAACGCCATCGTGCCCAAGCAGAAGGTGCATGCCGCCGGTTACTGCCTGGGCGGCACGCTGCTGTCGATTGCCAACGCCGCCATGGCGCGTGATGGGCAGGACCGCCTGGCCAGCATGACGCTGTTCACCGCGCAGACCGATTTCACCGAACCGGGGCAACTCGCCCTGTTCATCGACGACAGCCAGCTGGCCATGCTGGAGGCGCAGATGCGCGAAGTCGGCTACCTCAAGGCCGGGCAGATGGTCGGCGCCTTCCAACTGCTCAATTCCTACGACATGCTGTGGTCGCGCATGGTCAATGAATACCTGCTGGGCGAGCGCGGCAAGATGATCGACCTGATGGCCTGGAACGCCGATGCCACCCGCATGCCCGCGCTGATGCACGCCCAGTACCTGCGCCGCCTGTTCCTGAACAACGACCTGGCCGGGGGCCGCTACCCGGTACGCGGCAAGCCCGTGGTCATGGCCGACGTGCGCACCCCCATCTTCTGCGTGGCCACCTACACCGACCACGTTGCCCCCTGGCGCTCGGTCTACAAGCTGCACTACATGACGCCGGCCGAGCTGACCTTTGTCCTGACCAAAGGCGGGCACAACGCGGGCATCGTCAGCGAGCCGGGACGCAAAAACCGCTACTACCAGATCCTCAAGCGCAAGGTGGGCGACCAATACCTGTCGCACGAAGACTGGCTGGAACAGGCCCCGCGCGAAGAAGGCTCGTGGTGGCCCACCTGGAGCCGGTGGCTCAAGGAACGCAGCAGCGGCCCGGAAGTCAAGCCGCCCACCATGGGCGCAAAAAATTACCCGGTGCTGATGGATGCACCGGGCGAATACGTGCTGGAGAAGTAAGCCTTCGGCACTTACCATCCATCATCGGCCACGCCCTGCACAGGCGTGGCTTTTTTGAATACGACACCCCGCACGCACCCTCCGTATGCACCCGCTTCGTCCCTTTCTGTACGCCCTGGCGCTCACCCCAGGCCTGCCCCTGGCACAAACGCCTGACGCTGCTGCATGGCGCTTTCAGGTCACGCCTTATGTGTGGATGGCCGGTTCCGCCGGAGATATGCGCCCGACGGCCCAGGCACCCACCCTGCACTCGCGCAAATCGTTTTCGGAAATCCTGAACCACCTCGACGGCGCGTTCTTTCTGCACGCAACGGCCCGCCAGCAGCGCTTTGTCGCCTTGGGGGACGTGACCTACGCCTCACTCTCCGACGCTGGCAAGCTGCCGCCCGGGGTGAGCATCCGGGGCAAATTGCGCCAGACGTCCATCAGTGCCCTGGCTGGGTACCAGTTGCTGCATGACCACCCCCGGCACAACCTGGATGCGCTTGGCGGCGTGCGCTTCTGGCATATCCGCACCTCGGTCACCGTCCCGGCACTCCAGCGCCGGGCCAGCGGCAGCGCCGATTGGGTCGACCCCGTCATCGCCGTGCGCCTGCGCTCGCAACTGGCGCCTCGCTGGTCCAGCCTGCTGTACGCCGACGTCGGGGGCTTCGGCGTAGGCGCCCGCTCGACCTGGCAGGTCATGGGCAGCATCAATTACGCGCTCAAGGACAACGTCCATCTGTCCCTGGGCTACCGCCATCTGGCCGTGGATTACCGCAAGAACGGCATGCTGCTCAACATCCAGCAAGGCGGCCCCTTGCTGGGGGCCACCTGGCAGTTTTAAGAACGTGTTTAGCTTCCACCGCCTGCCGGCGCTGCCGACTCTTGTCCCATTTCCACAATGTATTGGGGCGAGAGCATGGCAACGCCTTGCCGGGTGAACACATCCTGCACCTTGCCGTGCAGCAGGCTGACGATGGCGGCTTTGTGCCTGGGCTCGTTGATCGCCACCCGCAATTCGTATTCCACGCCGGTGTCCGAGAGATTTTTCTGCAATACCTTGGGGGCAGGGTGGGTGCGAACGCCCGGGGTATCGTCGGCCACCTCCAGCAGCATGTCCTCGACCTGCCGCCAGGGCGTGTCATAACCGGCCGTCACGTTCACGGCAATCAATACCCCGCCGCCTCGGGTCAGCCGTGAGAAGTTCTTCACCTTTTCGCCCACCAGGCCGGAATTGGGGATGTTCACTTCCTCGCGCAAATTGGTGTGCAGCTTGGTGGCAAACAGGCCGATTTGCGCCACCGTGCCCTCGACCTCGCCGATCTGCACATACTCCCCCACCTTCAGCGCCCGGGAGTAAATCAGGATCAGCCCCGAGGCAAACTGCCCCACCAGGCTGGACGCGCCCAGCGACACCATCAGGCCGATCATCACCGACAGCCCCTTGAACGCCTCGGTCTGCGCCCCGGGCAGATAGGGATAGGCCATGGCCAGGGCGAACACCCACACGGCAAACACCAGCAACCGCCGCGTGGTGGCAGCGGTGTCGCGGTCGAACTGGGCCAGCACCAGATCGCCACGCTCGATGCGCCCGAACAGGTACGCCACCAAACGGGCCGTGTAGCGGGCGGCCAGCAGAATCACCAGGGCAATGAGCAGATTGGGCAGCAGCTCCAACACCGCCCACAGGCGATCCTGGGCAAACTCCCACAGCAGGCTGTTGAGGTTCAGGCTCCAGGCGCGGGTATAGGGAATCTGGTGCAGTACCACCGACAGCCAGGCATGTGCCAGTCCCAAAGCCAGCAGCAGAAACACCAAGGCCATGGCGTGGTACATCCAGCGCACGGCAATGCGCACCTTGCGCCCGGCCACCACACCGACCAGACGCACCGCCGGATGCACCCAATGGCGCAACCGCAGCAACACCCAGCGGCGCAGGCGCCACAACAGTTTCCAGGCCAGGACAGCCGCCACTGTTGCCAGCAGCACCCAGGCCACCATCCTGGCCATCGCCGTCGGGTTGTGCAACACGCTCAGGTCTTCGCGCACCAACTCCAGGGCTTGCACGGCTTCCTGGGTACGCTGCTCCAGGGTCTCGCCATCCAGGCTATTGATGTCTGCAGGCCGCAGGTAAAACGCCAGCTGCCCGCCCAACATAACGGCTGCACCGTTGGCATCCACCCGGCTGCTCACGCTGGCATGGGGCTGGGCGCTGAAAATTTTCTCGATGCGCTGTTCTGCGGCCGCTACCCGGTCCTGGGGCGTATAGCCGCCCACCTCCCCGGCCAGGGTGGTGATGCTGCGGCTGTACACGCGCAGCACCTGGGGCTGCGGGGCTTCCAGCCCCGCTTCCTGCGCCCCCGCATAGCCTGCGCTCAGGCAACACAGCAGCCACAAAAGGCAGACACGCATCCAGCGCATGGGCAGCTCCGGGTTCAACCCAAGGTGTTTTTATAGACCTTGCCGCCCTTCATGATGAGGCGCAGATTGCGCTCTGGCTCGGTCAGGAAGTCCAGGTTCACACTGGGGTCGCCATCGGCCACCAGGATGTCGGCCCACGCCCCGGCGGCGATACGCCCCAGGGTGTGGGGATAGGGATTGCGCTCGCCCGACAGCGCCAGCAGCTCGCCATTCACGCCCGTGGCCTGGGCCAGCAGGGTAAGCGGGTCGTAGAAGCGGGTGAGCTTGGCCAGATGCCGCCCCTGGCTGGCCGTGTTCTTGGGGTTGAACAGGATGTCGGTGCCCCAGGCCGTCTTGACGCCATGCTTTTGCGCCATGGCATAAGCCTTTTCCGTGCCTTCGGAGGTCTTGCGCTTGCTTGCCTGGCGCTGGGGATCGGCGTAGGCATTGCCCTCGCCATCGTCGAAAAAGGGTTGCAGGCACCACCACACGCCCTCGCCACGCATCATGCGCACGCTTTCCTCATCGGCCAGCTGGCCATGCTCGATGCTTTTCACCCCGGCACGGATGGCACGCTGGATACCCTTGGGCGTATAGACATGGGCCATGACGTAGGTGCCCCAATCGTCGGCGGCGGCCACGCCGGCACGCAGCTCCTTGTCGGTGAACTGGGTGCTGTCCAGCGGGTCGTACATTGAGGCCACGCCACCGCCCGCCAGCATCTTGATCTGCGTGGCCCCGAGCATGAGCTGCTCGCGCACGCGGCGCAGCACCTGGTCTTCGCCGTCGGCGATCATGGCCACGCCCACGCGCTCGACCAGGCTCAAGGGCCCGTTGTCGGCACGCGGCAAATCGGTGCGCAGGCGGAAATCGCCGTGGCCGGAGGTCTGCGAAATCATGGCCCCGCTGGGGAAGATGCGCGGGCCCGCCACCATGCCTTCGTCGATCGCCCGCTTCAAGGCAAAGGACGGGCCACCCGCATCGCGCACCGAGGTAAAGCCGCGCAGCAGCGTGCGCTGGGCCTCTTGCGCGGCGCTCAGGTACAGATAGCCCACATCCGAGGTCATGGCGACCATCTCCGGAATCCCCGCCAGCATGGCGTGCCAGTGCGCATCGATCAGCCCCGGCATCACCAGCTTGCCCTGGCAATCGATCACCTCGGCATCGGCCACCTGCTCGCTCGCGCCCAGCAGCGCCTGAATGCGATCGCCCTCGATCAGCACCTGCACGCCCTCACGCACACGCTGGCCGCTACCGTCGAACAAGCGCAAATTGGTCAGCAGCACACGCGGCTTGCTGGGCGCGATTTGCGCCAGTGCCAGCCCCGGCCCCAGCGCAAAAGGCGCCAGCATGGCCGCCGCCCCACCCACAAAAAAACGGCGGGACATATCGGTCATCACCTTGTTATGCAACTGCTCGCAACCCACACTGCCGCAGGCACAGCGGCGGACACGGATGGGGCCAAACGTCCAAGCAGACAGGGGATTGTGCGGGGGCATAGGGATTCCTTTCAAACAAAGAGGGAGGCAAGCATAACCGCCCTCCAGGACAGCGCTCTGACAACCGTGGAACAGCGTCAGAACTCACAATACTTCGCCAACAAGGCATTTTTGTAATCATCGTATTTACGTGTTGCATACAGGGCCGGCTGCGCCCGTCCCGCCGCTGCAATCGCGCAGCACTGCATCCAGCGCCGCCAGCAGCACCTCGACCTCGGCCACTGCCGGGCGGTGCAACGGCAGCAAAGCATGTACCTCGAAAGGAATCGCAAAAGCCAGGGGCCGCACCAGCAAATCCGCCCCCGCGCAGGCCCGTGCCGTCAGGGGATTGATGATGGCCACGCCCAGGCCCTGCTGCACCATCGCGCATACCGCCACCGCGCTGTGCGTTTGCAGATTCATCTGACGCTGCACGCCTGCCTGGGCGAAAGCGGCGTCGATGCGCTGGCGATAGCAATCGTCCGGCGCCAGGCTGATGAAGGGCTGATCGGCAAAATCCCGCGCCTCCAGCACCGCCTTGGCCGCCAGGGGATGGCCTGCGGGCAGCACCGCCACTTCGCCGAGAACGGCCAGGGCCACAGCGCGGGTGCCAGGCGGGGCTTCGCTCTGCTCGACCAGCCCCAGGTCGAAGCGCTGGGCGCTCATCCACTCTTGCAGCAGGGGCGCTTCCTGGGTGGTGATGCTGACGCCCACCGGCCCCCGTTGCGCCTGCACACGGGCCAGCGCGGCAGGCAACAGCGCATGGCTGAACGCGGGCAGCGTCAGCACCTGCACACTGGCCCCGCTGGCCTGGCCCAGTTGCAGGGCAAAGTCGGCCACCTGCTCCAGCCCCGCCCAGCTGCGCTGCACTTCCTGCCACAGGCGCAAGGCCCGTGCGGTGGCACGCAAGCGCCCCTGCACACGCTCGAACAAGGCGTAGCCCAGCAACTGTTCCAGTCGCGCCAGTTCACGGCTGACGGTGGGTTGCGAGGTGTGAAGCAGGGCCGCTGCCGCCGTGGCGGAACCGGACAGCATCAGAGCACGGAAAACCTCGATATGGCGGTGGGCGATACGTGCATTCATGCGCCAAGCATATCCAAAATGAATCAATTACCGAAAAACAAGCATTGGACCAAATATACAAAAGCCTCCAAGATCGCCACCGTTTTCATCGTGAGCATTTCGTATGACCATCCCCTTCTCCCCCGAACTCCTGCAAGACCTGGCCGACCAGCACGGCACCCCGCTGTGGGTGTACGACGCCGCCACCATCCGCAACCGCATCGCGCAGTTGCAAAGCTTTGACACCGTGCGCTTTGCCCAGAAAGCATGTTCCAACATCCACATCCTGCGCCTGATGCGCGAGCAAGGGGTCAAGGTGGACGCTGTCTCGCGCGGGGAAATCCTGCGTGCCCTGGCGGCGGGTTACCAGGCGGGCGGCGAGCCGTCGGACATCGTCTTTACCGCCGACGTGCTGGATACCGACACCCTGGCCACCGTGGTCGAACACCGCATACCGGTGAACGCCGGCTCCATCGACATGCTGCACCAGCTGGGCATGACCAGCCCCGGCCATGCGGTATGGCTGCGCATCAACCCCGGCTTTGGCCACGGCCACAGCAACAAGACCAACACCGGCGGCGAACACAGCAAGCACGGCATCTGGCATACCGAACTGGCCGCCGCCCTGCAGGCCGTCAGCGCCAACAAACTGAAACTGGTCGGGCTGCACATGCACATCGGCTCCGGCGTGGACTACGGCCACCTGGAGCAGGTGTGCGGCGCGATGGTCGATCTGGTCCGCGCCACCCACGCGGCCGGGCATGACCTGCAGGCGATTTCCGCCGGGGGCGGCCTGTCCATCCCCTACCGCGAGGGCGAGGCGCGTATCGACACCGCGCATTACTTCGGCCTGTGGGATGCAGCCCGCAAGCAGGCCGAAGGCATCGTCGGCCATGGCCTGCACCTGGAGCTGGAGCCGGGCCGCTTTTTGGTAGCCGAAGCCGGCGTGCTGCTGGGCCGGGTGCGTGCGGTAAAAAACGCCGGGCACAACCACTTCGTGCTGGTCGATACCGGCTTCAACGAACTGATGCGCCCGGCCATGTACGGCAGCTGGCACGGCATGCACGTGCAGCGCCGGGGCCAGGGCGTGCTGCCCGCCACACGCGACAGCGTGGTGGCCGGGCCGCTGTGCGAATCGGGCGACGTATTCACCCAGGGCGACGGCGGCGTGGTGCTGCCGCGCCCGCTGGGCGATGCGCAGGTGGGCGACCTGCTGGTCATCCACAACACCGGCGCGTATGGCGCCAGCATGTCCAGCAACTACAACAGCCGCCCGCTGGCCGCCGAGGTGCTGGTGGACAACGGCCAGGCCCGCCTGATTCGCCGCCGCCAGACGGTGGAAGAACTGCTAAGGCTAGAACTTGAACTCTAAAAAAAGAAGCTTCTACCGCATATAAATAAAGGGATTGCAATAGAAAACTATCGCAATCCCTTTATTTACGAACGGAAGCAGCTATCTTTATAAGAATACAGCTTACGCAGTCTCATCCTTCGGATCACGGCCCATGAGCTGTTCCAAAGCGGCCCGGGGATCAAGCTCACCGGCCAGCAATTGCACCACCGCCGTGGCAATCGGCATTTCCACCCCCAGCGCCTGGGCACGCTGCACCACGGTACGGGCGCTGTACACCCCTTCGGCCACGTGCCCCAGGGATTGCACGGCAGCGTCCAAAGTCAGGCCCTCGGCCAGCAGCAGGCCCACTTTCCGATTCCGCGAAAGATCGCCTGTGGCCGTCAGCAAAAGATCGCCCATGCCGGACAAACCCATGAAAGTTTCTGCCCTCGCGCCCAAAGCCACCCCCAGGCGGGTGATTTCCGCCAAACCGCGCGTCAGCAGAGCCGCCCGGGCATTCAGGCCCAGGTGCAGGCCGTCGCATAGGCCAGCGGCAATCGCCATGACGTTTTTCACGGCCCCGCCCACTTCCACACCCACGATGTCGGCATTGGCATAAACGCGCAGCGCCGGACTGTGAAAAGCCGCCTGCAAAGCCTCGCGCACTTGCGCATGAACACTGGCCGCCACCAGGCAGGTGGGTTGGGCACGGGCCACTTCCAAAGCAAAACTGGGGCCGCTCAGGGCGCCACAGCGCAAACCGGGAGCGACCTGGGCCGCCACTTCATGCGCCATCAACCCCACGGCCTGGCCCGGCGCCGGGGCTTCAAAACCTTTGCACAGCCAGGCCACCGGGGCCGTAATGTCGGCATCTCCCAAAATCGTCAAGGTCGAACGCAAGGCCGCCATCGGCGTGCCGACAACTACCACATCGGCCCCCGCCGTCGACAAGGCCGCCTCCAGCGGGCCGCTGGCAACCTGCACCCCGGCAGGCAACTGCACCTCGGGCAGATAGCGAACATTGCAGCGCTGCGCCTCGATGGCCTGAGCCTGGGCTGCGTCGCGGGCCCACAAAGTGACGTGGTGCCCACAAGCCGGGTGGGCCGCCGCCACCGCCATGGCTGTCCCCCACGCGCCAGAGCCAACGATAAAGATATGCATTACGTCCCCCTGTTCTTTGGCAATTCAATCCTTCAAACCATAAAACAAAACCCCCAGTCTTTATGGGACTGGGGGTTTGCCTTGCTATAAGAGCCTGACGATGACCTACTTTCACACGGGAACCCGCACTATCATCGGCGCAGACCTGTTTCACTGTCCTGTTCGGGATGGGAAGGAGTGGTTCCAGGTCGCTATGGTCATCAGGCATAAACT